>NZ_MIIV01000538.1:0-16654 GCF_001743015.1 Shigella sp. FC1567 | reverse complement strand
ACGTCTTCGGTGAACGCACTCTGGCCACACTGGAGCGTCTTCTGAGCCTGCTGCCGGCCTTTGAGGTCGTGGTATGGATGACGGATGGCTGGCCGCTGTATGAATCACGCCTGAAGGGAAAGCTGCACGTTATCAGCAAGCGTTACACTCAGCGCATTGAGCGACATAATCTGAATCTGAGACAACATCTGGCAAGGCTGGGACGGAAGTCACTGTCGTTCTCAAAATCGGTGGAGCTGCATGACAAGGTCATCGGGCATTATCTGAACATAAAACACTATCAGTAAGTTGGAGTCATTACCTAGCTAACTAATCAATGCGTTGATTGTAAATCCAGCTAAGAGGTGAGGTTTTCAGAGCAGACAACGGTGAAATGTCATGGTATTGTTACGTTTAGGTAACAAGAAATTTGTCTGCACAAGGATTACATCATGATTATGGCGAAACTGAAGTCAGCGAAAGGGAAGAAATTTCTCTTTGGTTTGTTGGCGGTTTGTCATTATTGCGGCGTCGGTTGTGACTCGCGCGACTATCGGCGGCGTTATAGAACAGTACAATATTCCGCTGTCTGAGTGGACGACATCAATGTATGTGATTCAGTCATCGATGATTTTTGTTTATAGCCTGGTCTTTACTGTGTTGCTGGCAATCCCGTTGGGAATTTATTTCCTTGGCGGCGAAGAGCAGTAAGTAAAAAATAGGCCCGATAACTCGGGCCTTGTCAGTTATTGAAGAGTCGTTAATCGTCTTCTTCGTCATCCAGTTCAACGGGTGTCTGATACTGGTCAGGTTTAATGACCAACAGATCGCAGCGAAGATGATCAATCACCTGTTCCGCCGTGTTGCCGAGGAATGCTGCTGAAATACCGGTGCGTCCTACCGTGCCCAGAACCACAATCCCCGCCTGTAAGTGCTCCGCCAAATCAGGAATAACCTCTTCGGGCAGACCTTTTTCTACGTGCGTCATGTTTTCATTAATGCCGAATTTCTGCCGCAGGGCTTTCATTGCCAGCAAATGTTGCCCACGAATGGCATCGTTATAAACGCTCGGCTCAAATTCCGGCAGTTCAATCGCGATATTAATTGGCGTTACTGGGTAAGCGCCAACCAGATGAACTTCGGTATGGTTGACTTGTTCTGCCAGTTCGATCGTCTCTTTGACCAGTTTTTCATTGAGCGCATTATGATACGGCTCTTCACTGGCGAGATTCACCGCCACCAGCGCCTTACCTCCTTCCGGCCACGGCTGGTCTTTCACCATCCACACCGGGCTTGGGCATTTGCGTAACAGATGCCAGTCCGTTGGCGTAAAAATCACCGCTTCCAGACGGTCATGTTGGTGCGCCATTTTTAGCACCAAATCGTGCCCGCCGCTGATCACTTCCTGAATGATGGCTTCGAAAGGACGGTTATGCCAGACCACTTTAATTTCAATGGGAACGCCAGCATTGAGATAATATTTTGCCTGCTCGTGGATCCAGGCTGTACGCTGGCTGATGACGCCCTGACGCATAGCGGTACGTTCGTCCGGGGAGAGCAGGGTGGTCATTTCGTATGAGAAGTCATAGATCGGCAAAAAGGCTTTAATTTTGCCACCAATCCGTTGATGTAAATAAACAGCTCGCCGCAATGCTGGTTGGTCGTCCTGGTTAGGATCGATAACAACGAGCATGTTCTGATACATAGCCATACAGGGTCTCCTTACAACAACTGTCAACGCAGTTTGTAATTAAAAGATTAACCCATATCTGGTGAATGAAACAGTGATGAACCTTCTGCCAGATCAATAAATCAGAAAAATTTAATGATATGACAGAAGGATAGTGAGTTATGCGGAAAAATCAGGCAACATTACGCGTATGACCAGCAAGCTGGGCCAGCGCATCGTTATTTTCGATGGTGATGTATTTACCTTTGACTGCCAGCATACCGCTTTTCTGGAAGCGACCTAGCAGACGGCTGATGGTTTCTACCGTCAGGCCCAGATAGTTACCGATATCGCCACGAGTCATCGTCAGGCGGAATTCACGAGGGGAGAAGCCGCGTTGGGCAAAACGACGGGACAGGTTGTAGATGAATGCAGCCAGACGTTCCTCGGCATTTTTCTTCGACAACAGCAGGATCATGTCCTGATCGCCTTTGATTTCACCGCTCATCAGACGCATCATCTGCTGACGCAGATTCGGCATTTTACCGGACAAATCGTCCAGCGTTTCGAACGGGATTTCACATACCATCGAGGTTTCCAGCGCCTGAGCGAAGCTCGGGTGATGGCCGCTGCCGATGGCGTCAAATCCCACCAGGTCGCCAGCTAAATGGAAACCAGTGATTTGCTCGTCGCCTTGCTCAGTGATGGTATAACTTTTAATCGTACCGGAGCGGATGGCATAAAGCGATTTAAGTTCATCACCAGCCTTAAACAGCGTCTGGCCTTTCTGAATAGGCTTCTTCCGCTCAATGATATTATCAAGCTGATCAAGCTCATGTTCGTTGAGTGTGAACGGGATGCAAAGCTGGCTGATGCTGCAATCCTGGCAATGGATAGCACAACCGCCAGACTGAATGCGCCGTATAATTCGCTTTTCCGGGATCATAGGTCTGCTCAAGCCGTAATTGATATTTGTCAATTTTAACATCTTTTTAGGGAGCAAGTAAGTCTAAGCAAACCTTAACAGCAGAGAATTCCGATATTAGATGTAAATATATGTCTATCTATTTGAAAACCATTAAGTTGTTAAGGGTAACTTTACATAAAAGTGTGAACAAGCTGGCACAAATTGTTTAATGTTTACAGCAAAAGATAACCTTCGTGGCGCAATAACCACTCTTTTCGCTGAACTCCGCCTGCATATCCGGTCATGGTGCCGTTTCGGCCAATAACCCGATGGCAAGGTACGACGATGCTGATGGGATTCGATCCGTTTGCCGCACCAACGGCACGCGCCGCGCCAGGGCGGCCCAATTGTTCAGCCAGTTGGCCGTAATGCATTACCTGCCCGCAGGGGATAGTGCGTAGAGTTTTCCAGACTTCGCGCTGAAATGGCGTCCCCCCTGTGGCAGTGGGAAGCGTATCAATAATGCTAAGATTACCGGCAAAATAATCACTAAGCTTGTCGCTTAAACCGCCTGGGTTGGTGGCAGAAATGCGCTCATAGCCTTCTTTGCGATAATGGATGTCCAGCAGCTGCACCATGCGTTCGCTGTACTCTTCCCATTCAACCGCCCGCAGGCGAAATTGCTCATCGCAAATCACCCACAGTGGACCCAGTGGCGTGGCAATTTTTTCTTCAAGTAATCTCAGCATCCGTTCTCTCTTAAGACAAACGTGGGTAAATCCCCGGACCTATCGGCAGACCAACAAGATACCACGCCAGCAACATCAGCAGCCATACCACCAAAAAGATAAGCGGATAGGGCAAGACTAACGAATAGTAAGTACCCAGTTTCGCGTCTGGTTTGTAGCGTTGCAGGAATCCAAGAAACAGTGGAACAAAAGGAGATACCGGCGCTAAAGGCAATACGGATGAGTCGGCAATACGAAAGAGGATTTGCGCAAATGCCGGGTGAAAGCCAAGTAGCATAAACATTGGTACGAAAATGGGGGCCAGAATCGACCAGATTGCGGAACCACTGGCAATAAACATGCATAAGAAAGAGGAAAGCAACGCCAGACCGACAAACGCCGGGATGCCGCTAAGCCCTGAACTTTCCAGTATATCGGTCAGCCCCACGGCGATGAATTTCCCCATGTTGCTCCAGTTAAACATGGCGACAAACTGGGCGAGGGGAAAAACCATCACGATAAATCCCGCCATCTCTTTCATCGGTTCAATCATTAAATGCGGTAAATCCGCCTGATGTCGAATTGTGCGGGTAGCGATGCCATAAGCCAGCGAAACCACAAAGAAAAAAAGAATGATTAGTGGCACGATACCTTTAATAAAGGGTGATGGCATCACGGTGTGATTAATCGGATCGCGCAATATCCCGTTTTCCGGGATCACCATCAGCGCGATCGCAGCAATAAAAAGTAGCGATACGACACCTGCTATGCGTAAACCAAAACGCTGACTTTCGGTCAATGTCTGCAGTTTCTCATCGCTGTTTCCCTGCCATTGACCTAACCGTGGCTCGATGATTTTGTCGGTTATCAGGCCGCCAACAATCGTCAGTACGACTACGGAGCTGGCCATAAAATACCAGTTATCAATTACACTGACGTGCATTTGCGGATTGAACGCAGCCGCCGCTTCCGTGCGGATCCCCGACAGCAACACGTCGGTTGTGACAATCAGTAAATTAGCCGTAAAGCCGCAACCTACGCCTGCAATGGCAGCCAGTAAACCTGCAACTGGATGCCTGCCCACCGCCAGAAAAATCAGCGCACCCATCGGTGGCATGATCACTAACGCCGCATCGGAAGAAATGTGGCTGAAAAAAGCAATAAACAGCACCATATAACTGGCGTAGCGGACATTAACATGCGATGCCATTTTAACCATTAGCGCTGGCAGTAAGCCGACGCGCTCCGCCAGACCGGCACCTAAAACCAGCGCCAGGATCGCACCAAGTGGAGCAAAACCGCTAAAGTTTTTAATAACATTGGGTAAAAACCAGTGTAATCCTTCCACACTGAGCAGGTTTTTCACCACCACCGGCGTTCCATCGGTCGGGTTTTTCGCACTGACGCCAAAGGCCGACAAAATTGCCGTCGTCACCATGAGTACGATAATCAAATAGATAAAGAGCAAAAAAGGATGGGGAACCTTGTTACCAATTCTTTCGACCCAGCCATAGAGCTTCCCGGATTAGGAGGACGACGGTATGGATGACATACTCATGGGCATTCCTCGGTTGTTGTGTTTGCGTTGTTGTTGTTATTTTAAAGATGACAGTGTCACGTTTTTTGGGATAGGGCAGTGATACGGTTGCGTGTCCGTAACTTGCTGATGCTCTTGTTGGCATTCTTGCAATAGCCCTGAATCAATGAAGAGATTGAGTGTGGTTGCTGCCATAGTTTTCGCCGCCAGCAGCATTCCTTTATGAGCAATAGATGTTCGCCCCTGGCTAACCAGTTGCCACGTATGTAGCGGTGTACCGACGGCAAAACAGGGGCTGAAACACTGGGCAACAGGCAGTTTCCAACTGACGTCGCCGACATCAGTCGATGCCGCAAGCACGTTATCGGTGGCGGCATATGGAGCGACCTCATTCGCCAGTACCGTTTCACGATGACGTAGTGCAAAAGCCTTGCCGTTTTCGCCACCGGTTGCGGCGATATTATTCAGACTGTTTTGCCGATCGTTGGGGGGGAGCGTAGCCTGAATTTGTTTCGTAAAAGCCAGTTCTTCGGAGTTCCATTCCGGGGTACCAAAATGGGATAGGGCATGGTACATGGCATTTTCTAAGGTGCGATTCGGGAGATAACTGGAACAGGCTTTGTCGAAGCGGCATTCAACCGTGGTTTCGGTCATCAATGCCGCACCTTCGGCGATTTTGGCGACCCGATCATAAATATGCTGCACGTCGGTCATTTCGGGGGCGCGGATAAGATAAAGCACTTCTGCCTGCGCCTGGACCACGTTGGGCGAGATCCCGCCGCTATTTGTGATGGCATAGTGTACGCGCGCTTTTTCAATAATATGTTCGTTGAGGAAGTTGGTGCCAGTGGTCATCAACGTTACGGCATCAAGGGCGCTGCGTCCCAAATGAGGGAAATTCGCGGCATGTGCTGCGATCCCTTTAAAGCGCCATGATGCCTGAATGTTTGCCAGCGTGCGGGTATTGAACATACCGGCAAAGGCTTCCGGGTGCCAAGTGAGTGCCGCATCCACATCATCAAATACCCCCTCGCGAACCATGAACGTTTTACCCGAGCCGCCTTCTTCGCCAGGACAACCATAAAAGCGCACCGTGCCGCCTTGCCCATATTGTTCCAGCCATTTCTTGACGGCTATTGCAGCGGCAAAGGCGGCGGTTCCCAGCAAATTGTGTCCGCAACCGTGACCATTTTCACCGGGCGTCACGGATGTAGGTTGCGCGCAACCTGCTTGCTGACTTAAACCTGCCAGGGCGTCATATTCTCCCAGCAGGGCGATAACCGGTTTGCCTTGACCAAACGAAGCAATAAAGGCATTTGGGATATAGCCTACGTTGCGGGTAACGGTGAAGCCTGCAGATTCCAGCGCCGAAGCCAGATGCTCCGCTGACCAGAACTCTTCAAAACGTGTTTCTGGATGATCCCAGATTTGATCGGCAATATCGGTATAACGTTGGCGATCGGCTTCAATCGCATCGTCGATAAAACGATAGATTTCCTGCATCAGATACCTCGCGTCCAGGGAAAATTGAGCGCGGTGCGCGCCAGCGTTTCGACGGCAATAGCGAGAACCTGCTCGTCAAAATCGAATTTTTCGTTGTGATGACCTGCCGCCAGCTGTGTGCCAAACACCACGTAGGAGGCTTGCCCTTGATGTTGCTGCACGCGGGCCATCATTAATGTGGCATCTTCGGAACCCGCAGGCGCTTCAACACGTTCAATGGCCTGATTGCCCCCCGCGACCTGAGCCGCCTGACTTTGCAACCATGCGACCCATTGCGGCGAAGGAGAACTGGCGGTAGCTGCACCCATCAGACGAGTTTCAACGCCGACACCATACATGGTTGCTGCGCCCTGAATCGCTTGTTGTGCACGGTCAAAAACATATTGATTAATGACGTCGCTGGCCCCGCGTGTTTCCACTTTCAGCAACGCCGAGGCAGGAACAACGTTACGACCGCTTCCTGCCTGCATAACGCCCACGTTTACTCTGGAAGCTCCGGGGCGATTGCATGCAGTGCAAGAGTGGCTTGTGCTGCCGCCAACAAGGCATTGTGACCGTCTTCTGGTTTTGCGCCTGCGTGAGCGGCGGTACCGGTGAAGTGCGCGTCAAATTTGGTGGTTGCCATAAAATTATCACTGCCGCACACCACGGTGCCCGCAGGTACGCCAGTGCCAATGTGCACGGCAGTAAAATAATCAACATCATCTACGACACCTGCATCGACCATCGCCCGCGCGCCACGCGTACCTTCCTCTGCAGGCTGAAAAATCAGTTTGATGACGCCATGTAGTCCGGACTCGAATTGTTTAAGGGTATGCGCTAGCCCAAGCCCAATGGCGGTATGTCCATCATGACCACAGGCATGCATCATTCCGGCGTTACATGACGCAAAACCGTCGCGGTAGGGGCGATGGCTGACATCCTGCTCTTCACTGAGATCCAGCGCGTCCATATCGACACGGAAAGCCATCACCGGACCGGGGCGACCGGTATCCAGGGTGGCGACGATACCAGTGAAACCACCTTCAAAAACCGCAATCCATTGTGCTAGCGCACCCTGTTGACGAGCGCGCTCGAATTCGCGTTGTAGAGTGAGTTCATCAGGTAGTCCCATCCGGCTACTTTCATTAACTACTTCGCGGCCCAGCGCCAGTGAATAGCCGAGCTGCTGCAATTCTTCCGCAACAAGGGTGGCAGTGCGGAATTCCACCCAGCCAGACTCTGCATAGTGATGAAAATCACGTCGCCAGTGCGATAATTTTGGGGCAAGCGAATTAACAAATTGATTCAAAGACTCCATAACCTTTCCCGTCATCAGTAAAAAGTGTGACCCGGTTCACGTAGCGATAGTTTTTACTTATCACTAACTGATTTTTCACAGTTTTAACCGTTCATAAATTACCCTGACACAATCATCTGCATTAAAGTAGATGCCAGTTTCTTTGGTCTGATAAATAACGGTTATCGGTGGCGTCATGGCTTTTCAGGTAAAAATTCATCAAATTCGTGCTTTTGTTGAAGTGGCTCGTCAGGGCAGCATTCGCGGAGCGAGCCGAATGTTGAATATGTCGCAACCGGCACTGAGTAAATCTATTCAGGAGTTGGAAGAAGGATTAGCGGCGCAACTCTTTTTTCGCCGTAGTAAAGGCGTGACGTTAACTGATGCCGGTGAAAGTTTTTATCAGCACGCCAGTCTTATTCTTGAAGAGCTGCGCGCAGCCCAAGAGGATATTCGCCAACGACAAGGGCAACTGGCAGGGCAGATTAATATCGGCATGGGGGCCAGTATTTCCCGCAGTCTGATGCCAGCTGTCATATCTCGTTTTCATCAGCAGCATCCGCAGGTAAAAGTACGCATTATGGAAGGGCAACTGGTGTCGATGATTAATGAATTGCGTCAGGGAGAATTGGATTTCACCATCAATACCTATTATCAGGGACCGTACGACCACGAATTTACTTTTGAGAAATTACTGGAAAAGCAATTCGCGATCTTTTGCCGCCCGGGACACCCCGCCATTGGTGCCCGTTCGATCAAACAGTTACTGGATTACAGCTGGACAATGCCGACGCCACACGGCAGTTACTACAAACAGTTGAGTGAATTGCTTGACGATCAGGCGCAAACGCCACAGGTCGGTGTAGTCTGCGAGACGTTCTCAGCCTGTATCAGTCTGGTGGCAAAAAGCGATTTTCTCAGCATACTGCCTGAAGAAATGGGCTGCGATCCCTTGCACGGACAGGGGCTGGTGATGTTGCCGGTTAGCGAAATTTTACCGAAAGCGGCCTATTATTTGATTCAGCGGCGTGATAGTCGCCAGACACCACTGACCCCGTCATTAATCACGCAATTCCGGCGAGAATGCGGCTATCTGCAAAGTTAAAACTGCATAAAAAAATAGAGTCTGTCGACATCCGCCAGACTCTACAGTACACACAGCAGTGCATCCGCGTCTTAAGTCCGGCATTGTCTCCTCTGCGCCGGTGACTGTGTTATAACGGTTTTAACCTTTAGTTGCCAATTTTCTTCAGTGACAGATTTCACGAAAATATAAGTTACATTATTAATATCGTGAATGAATAATCATGCATAAGCATTTTGCTTAAAATATCGGCAATATTTGGAACTTATTACTGGAATTTTTGGTAATACGTTGTTGGACCGACCCGGTCTGGTTATCATATCGCGCTCTTAATTGCGGGAGGATGTAACATGAACCTTGACGACAAATCGCTGTTTCTTGACGCCATGGAAGATGTCCAGCCGCTGAAACGTGCTACAGATGTCCACTGGCATCCAACGCGTAACCAACGTGCGCCGCAGCGTATCGACACGCTGCAGCTTGATAATTTCCTCACCACCGGATTTCTCGACATCATCCCGCTAAGTCAGCCGCTGGAGTTTCGGCGGGAAGGGTTGCAACATGGGGTGCTGGATAAGCTGCGCAGTGGTAAATATCCGCAACAGGCGAGCCTGAATCTTTTGCGCCAGCCGGTGGAAGAGTGCCGCAAAATGGTGTTCAGTTTCATTCACCAAGCCCTGGCGGATGGTTTGCGTAATGTGCTGATTATTCATGGTAAAGGGCGGGAAGATAAATCGCATGCCAATATTGTCCGCAGCTATGTGGCGCGCTGGCTGACCGAATTTGATGATGTTCAGGCATATTGCACCGCGCTACCGCATCATGGCGGCAGCGGGGCGTGTTACGTCGCACTACGTAAAACGGCGCAGGCGAAGCAAGAAAACTGGGAGCGCCACGCTAAGCGCAGCCGTTGATCTCGAGACGCATCCGCGGCTTATGCCGCCAGCACGCGGTTGCGTCCATCATTTTTCGCCCGATACAAAGCATCATCAACGCGTTTAAACAGTTCATCGATGCTTTCATTTCCTTCGTGATGCGCCACACCAATGCTGACGGTAAAACGTGGTAAGCCCGAAATACTCACTTTGGCCACGCTTACACGGATAGTTTCAGCCAGCGAAAGCGCGGTATCCAGTGGGGTTCTTGGTAGCAATAAGACAAACTCTTCGCCTCCCCAACGAAACACCAAATCGCCTTTGCGAGCGCAACTTTCGAGGGTGCGGGCGAGGGCGCATAACACCTCATCACCTTTAGAATGCCCATAGAGATCGTTAATGTGTTTAAAACGATCGGTGTCGATGAGCAACAAGCTGTAATCCTGGGCGATGGCGAGGTGCTGCATTTGGCCTGGTTCCGTAATGTGATAAAACTGTCGCCGATTCAGTAATCCGGTCATCGCGTCATGGTGAGCAGCATGTTCCAGCTGCTCCTCCAGCCGTTTTTGCTCAGTAATATCATGCACAATACATAACATGAGCTTGTCGCCATAAATTTCAATCGGCCCGGCATAGGTCTGCACATGACGAGTAGATCCATCCGCCAGTTTATGAACAAAATTCAAAGGTTTATGACCGCCGGGTAAATGCGAAATTTCATGCATGATAGGCATGACGCGACGCCCGAGCATATTAATTTCCCAGGTATGTTTCTGGCACATCGTTTCATGGTTATAACCGTAGAAATTGAGCGCGGCGAGGTTAGCATCGACGATTTGGCCATCTCGTGAGGGGTCAATCAACAACATTGGTGCAGAGTTAGTCAGAAAAAAGCGCGCATAAAAACCTTGTTTTTTGCGCTGATAATTTGCCGAGCGACTGGCTTTTAAACCCAGCGTTGCCGGCGCTTCGATACCTTCGAAAATAATCACCGGTTCTGTTTCTGTCAGCTCTCGCAAAACAAGCCGACAGCTTAATGCTGTTTCCTCTTCTTTACGCTGAACAGTGAGGATTTCGATAATATCGTGTTGGTTTTGCAGATCGGAGAGGTATTTCGGCAGTTCTTTTTGTGAGGAGACGGAATAGGGTCCGGTTCGTAGCTGACTAAACGTGAGGTCTTGCATCAACAGTCGCGCCGCGCTATTGGCATAAATTAACTGTTCCTCAAAGGGCGAAACAATCCAGACAGGACTGGTGAGTAAGTCCAGGGTATTGAAGTTGTGCGTAATCATTGAGATCCCGTTATTTTTATCAATTTTTGTTGCTATCCGATCGCAAAAAAGCCACGTCATATGATCAGATAATTCTGATAATGATAGACGCTATTTAACACTTCACACGGTTTGTATACGGAAAAGCATTTTGCTTTTTGTATTCAATTTAGACAGAATTTTATTAATCATTTCAGGGTAATGGGGTGATGAGATGTTGCGTAACAGGGCCAGAAGGCTAGACTACAAAATAATGCGTTGATGATGGAGGCACTGTGGAAGCGATTAAGGGATCGGACGTTAATGTCCCGGATGCAGTATTTGCCTGGATGCTGGATGGTAGAGGCGGCGTTAAACCGCTGGAAAATACAGATGTGATTGATGAAGCGCATCCCTGCTGGCTCCACCTTAATTATGTACACCATGATAGCGCCCAATGGCTGGCGACAACACCGCTGCTTCCCAATAACGTACGTGATGCGCTGGCAGGCGAGAGCACACGGCCCCGAGTCAGCCGTCTCGGTGAAGGCACGCTGATTACATTGCGCTGTATAAACGGCAGCACCGATGAACGCCCCGATCAACTGGTCGCCATGCGTGTATATATGGACGGGCGGTTAATTGTTTCGACCCGACAACGCAAAGTGCTGGCGCTGGACGATGTGGTGAGCGATCTGGAAGAGGGCACGGGTCCGACCGATTGCGGAGGGTGGCTGGTGGATGTGTGCGATGCGTTGACCGATCATTCCAGCGAATTTATCGAGCAGCTGCACGATAAAATTATCGACCTTGAAGATAATCTCCTTGATCAGCAAATTCCACCGCGTGGATTCCTGGCTCTGCTGCGCAAACAATTAATCGTGATGCGTCGCTATATGGCACCGCAACGTGATGTTTATGCTCGTCTTGCCAGTGAACGTTTGCCGTGGATGAGCGATGACCAACGCCGTCGGATGCAGGATATTGCCGATCGCCTTGGGCGCGGTCTTGACGAAATCGACGCCTGTATAGCACGGACTGGCGTGATGGCGGATGAAATCGCTCAGGTGATGCAGGAAAATTTAGCTCGTCGTACCTATACAATGTCATTGATGGCAATGGTCTTTTTACCCAGTACCTTTCTGACAGGGTTATTTGGCGTCAACCTTGGTGGGATCCCTGGCGGCGGGTGGCAATTCGGATTTTCAATTTTTTGTATTCTGTTAGTTGTTCTTATTGGTGGTGTTGCTTTATGGTTGCATCGTAGTAAATGGTTGTAACAAAAGCAATTTTTCCGGCTGTCTGTATACAAAAACGCCGCAAAGTTTGAGCGAAGTCAATAAACTCTCTACCCATTCAGGGCAATATCTCCCTTGCAGGTGAATGCAACGTCAAGCGATGGGCGTTGCGCTCCATATTGTCTTACTTCCTTTTTTGAATTACTGCATAGCACAATTGATTCGTACGACGCCGACTTTGATGAGTCGGCTTTTTTTTGCCTGTTATTTATCAGCGTCTACCCTTTAAGAGTCCACCCAATGACCGGAGGGAAATATGACGACACTTATTTATTTGCAAATTCCTGTCCCTGAACCGATTCCTGGCGATCCTGTTCCAGTGCCCGATCCGATCCCTCGCCCGCAACCCATGCCTGACCCACCACCCGCGTAGATCTGCGAGGATACGCGCCTGCTAACTTTGCGTCGATGACCACGAGAATAGATTGTGACCGCTTTTTCTACCCTGAATGTTTTGCCTCCCGCCCAACTCACGAACCTTAATGAGTTGGGTTATTTAACTATGACGCCGGTGCAGGCCGCCGCGCTTCCGGCGATCCTTGCCGGAAAAGATGTTCGCGTGCAGGCGAAAACCGGCAGCGGCAAAACGGCGGCTTTTGGCCTCGGCTTGTTACAGCAAATTGATGCGTCGCTATTTCAAACCCAGGCTTTAGTGCTGTGTCCTACGCGTGAACTGGCGGATCAGGTGGCAGGTGAATTGCGTCGGCTGGCGCGTTTTCTGCCAAATACCAAAATTTTGACGTTGTGCGGTGGTCAACCGTTCGGTATGCAGCGTGATTCGTTGCAACATGCGCCGCATATTATCGTGGCAACGCCGGGTCGTTTGCTGGATCACTTGCAAAAAGGCACGGTATCACTGGATGCGCTGAATACTTTGGTGATGGATGAGGCCGACCGCATGCTGGATATGGGATTTAGCGATGCCATTGATGATGTCATCCGTTTTGCGCCTGCATCTCGACAGACGCTTCTGTTTTCGGCAACCTGGCCGGAAGCCATCGCCGTAATCAGCGGACGAGTGCAACGCGATCCTTTGGCGATTGAAATTGACTCAACAGATGCTTTGCCACCCATTGAACAACAATTTTATGAGACATCCAGCAAAGGCAAAATTCCTCTGTTGCAACGGTTATTAAGCTTGCATCAGCCATCCTCTTGCGTGGTGTTTTGCAATACCAAAAAAGATTGCCAGGCTGTCTGCGACGCGCTGAATGAAGTAGGGCAAAGTGCATTGTCATTACACGGCGATTTGGAGCAACGCGATCGCGATCAGACCCTGGTACGTTTTGCTAACGGTAGCGCCCGTGTACTGGTTGCGACTGATGTTGCTGCGCGTGGTCTGGATATTAAATCGCTTGAGCTGGTGGTGAACTTTGAGCTGGCGTGGGACCCTGAAGTTCATGTACATCGCATCGGCCGTACAGCTCGTGCAGGAAATAGCGGTCTGGCGATCAGTTTCTGTGCTCCGGAAGAAGCACAGCGGGCCAATATCATTTCTGACATGTTGCAGATAAAACTTAACTGGCAAACGCCGCCAGCTAATAGTTCCATTGTGCCGCTGGAAGCAGAAATGGCAACGTTGTGTATCGATGGCGGGAAAAAAGCCAAAATGCGCCCGGGTGATGTATTAGGTGCACTGACAGGAGATATCGGGCTTGATGGCGCAGATATTGGCAAAATCGCCGTGCATCCGGCGCATGTCTATGTCGCGGTCCGTCAGGCTGTTGCTCATAAAGCATGGAAACAGTTACAGGGCGGGAAGATTAAAGGAAAAACGTGCCGGGTGCGGTTATTAAAATAATGAAATGTTGAATTGCCGGGTGCAAGAGTAAACATCTTCTTCGGCATTGCCGGATGCGACGTTGGCCGCGTCTTATCCGGCCTCCATAAGAGTAGCCCGATACGCTTGCGCATCGGGCGCTATCCTGGTTATTTCACTTCAACCACATTCAGCCGTAACTCATCCAACTGATTTTCATCTTCTTCTGGCTGCCAGCCCGCCGGTTGTAGTGGGATCTCTTCGCGATCAAACGCCAGATCACCCCCGTTAACCACTTCAGAACCGTGGGTGATGCCTTTGAAATCGAACAGGTTGGTATCGCACAGATGCGACGGCACCACATTCTGCATCGCGCTGAACATCGTCTCGATACGCCCTGGATAACGTTTATCCCAGTCACGCAACATGTCAGCAATCACCTGACGTTGCAGGTTAGGCTGTGAACCGCACAGGTTGCACGGAATAATCGGGAACGCTTTTGCATCGGCAAATCGCTGAATATCTTTCTCGCGGCAGTAGGCCAGCGGACGAATAACGATATGTTTGCCATCATCGCTCATCAGTTTCGGAGGCATACCTTTCATCTTGCCGCCGTAGAACATATTTAAGAACAACGTCTGCAGGATATCGTCACGATGGTGACCCAGCGCGATCTTCGTCGCCCCCAGTTCCGTTGCGGTACGATAAAGGATACCGCGACGAAGGCGAGAACACAGTGAGCAAGTGGTTTTGCCCTCTGGAATCTTCTCTTTCACGATACCGTAAGTGTTCTCTTCGACAATCTTGTACTCAACGCCCAGCTTTTCAAGATACACGGGCAGAACGTGTTCTGGGAAGCCCGGTTGCTTTTGATCGAGGTTAACAGCCACCAGCGAAAAATTGATTGGCGCGCTTTGCTGCAAATTGCGCAGAATCTCCAGCATGGTATAGCTGTCTTTACCCCCTGAGAGGCAAACCATGATGCGATCGCCTTCTTCAATCATATTGAAGTCAGCAATGGCTTCGCCCACGTTACGACGTAGACGTTTTTGTAATTTGTTCAGGCTGTATTGTTCTTTCTTTGTAATTTGTTGATTTTCTTGCATTATTTCAGTTCTCTGGTACTAAATGGGGCAAATTGGGGGCAAACTTTGCAACTACGATAACCGCGCATTCAACATGGCTATCTGTTCGTCGTTCATGTCATCAATCCACATACCGTAAATTTCATACACCATTTGCGCAGTTTCATGCCCCATCTGGCTGGCTATAAATGCCGGGTTCGCTCCTGCCGTCAACAGCCAGCAGGCAAAAGTATGTCGCGTATGGTACGGATTACGGCGGCGAATACCAGCACGTTTTACTGCTGCATTCCATCTTGCACCCAAACTGCTTACCGAGTAATAAGGTTTCTGTTTTTCGTTACACACCCTGGGCATGAAAACAAAATGCAGTTTTTGCTTTTCAGTTCTGCCGTACTCCCGATGATAAAAAGTGATTTCGCTTTTGCGATGATGCCCGGTCAGTTTGTATTGCTCCTTCAGTGCTTCAAGAGCCGGCTGCAGTAATGTTACCGTCCGGATCCCGGCATTTGTTTTTGGGGGACCGAACATATCAAGTATCGTCAGGTTTCTTCTGACATTCACAATTCCCTTCTCGAAATCCACATCCTCCCACGCCAGAGCTGCCAGTTCCCCGTGACGAAGCCCGGAGTAAACGGCAAATTTCCACAAGTTTTGGCTCTGTCCTTTTTCACTTTCCATTAATGCATTGAATTCTGTTTTAGATAACGGGTCAGGTTTTATTCTGTTTCGCTGTAATTTTTTTACTCCTTCAAATGGTTTGGTTGATATAAATCCCGACTGATACGCAAAACGTAACAACGAACAGAGCAGGGCGATATAGCTATCAACTGTGCGCACGGTTCTTCCTTTTTTGTTGGATCTTGGATTATCTAGGTAAAGCGTTTCTCCATGCAGCAGTTCATTCCGGTAGTTTAAGATATCGCTATAACGAATATGCGATATCGGGGTACTCTCACAAATTATTATCCTGAGTGTTTTTAATTGTGATTTCGTTTTCTTCATTGTGTTTGTTGTTAACTCTGTCTCTTTAATTTTTGTCCAGATATCACAAAGCTCCCCGAATGTTTTTATGACCCTCGTTGTCACCATTTTTGCCCCAGTGCTGGACTGGGGAAAACGTCTTAAATACTCAAATTCACCGGAACTGATTTCATGAACTATCAACGCTCTTAAATTCCCGGCCTTTTTAATGTTACTGTTAGTAATCTCCCAGCCTTTCAATGTTTCCCGACATCGTTTTCCTCGAAACATGAACCAGATGCGAATGTATTTACCTCGAATCTCGACACCTGTTGGTAATTTAGACATATCATGAGTCTGAGGTAGCCTGAGTTTAACGGACACTCCTTCCTGAAATAGAATGGCATCAGAAGGAGCTAATAATGAGCAGAAAAAACCAACGTTACTCTAAAGAGTTCAAAGCCGAAGCTGTCAGAACGGTTCTTGAAAATCAACTTTCGATCAGTGAAGGCGCTTCCCGATTATCCCTTCCTGAAGGCACTTTAGGACAATGGGTTACCGCCGCCAGAAAAGGGCTCGGTACTCCTGGTTCCCGCACGGTGGCTGAACTGGAATCTGAAATTCTGCAACTGCGTAAGGCGTTAAATGAAGCTCGCCTTGAGCGAGATATATTAAAAAAAGCAACAGCGTATTTTGCACAGGAGTCGCTGAAAAATACGCGTTAATCGAACAATGGCGACA
>NZ_MIIV01000537.1:0-16708 GCF_001743015.1 Shigella sp. FC1567 | reverse complement strand
TATAATCTGGTGAGATATCAGATGATTAAAATGGCGGAACATCTGAAAGGTTACTGGCCGAATCAACTGAGTTTCTCAGAATCATGCGGAATGGTGATGAGAATGCTGATGACATTGCAGGGCGCTTCACCGGGACGTATACCGGAGCTGATGCGCGATCTTGCAAGTATGGGACAACTTGTGAAATTACCGACGAGAAGGGGAAGGGCCTTCCGAGAGTGGTAAAGGAGAGGCCCTGGAAATACCCCACAGCCCCGAAAAAGAGCCAGTCAGTTGCTTAACTGACTGGCATTACGCCGATGGGCGCCATTTTTCACTGCGGCAAGAATTACTTCTTGATGCGGATAACCGGGGTTTCACCCACGGTTACGCTACCGGGCAGTTTGATCAGTTCTTTGATTTCGTCCATGTTGGAGATAACAACCGGAGTCAGGGTAGACTTGGCTTTCTCTTCCAGCAGCGGCAGATCAAATTCAATGACAGTATCGCCAACTTTCACGCGCTGACCTTCTTCTGCAATACGCTTGAAGCCTTCGCCTTTCAGTTCAACGGTGTCGATACCGAAGTGGACGAACAGTTCAACGCCGCTATCAGATTCGATAGAGAACGCGTGATTGGTTTCAAAGATTTTACCAATGGTACCGTCTACAGGCGCGACCATTTTGTTACCCGTTGGTTTGATAGCAATACCATCACCAACGATTTTTTCCGCAAAAACGACATCCGGCACGTCTTCGATATTGACGATCTCGCCAGAGAGCGGAGCAATGATCTCAATAGTTCCGGTATCCTTCTTGTCGTCGGAAACCAGAGATTTCAGTTTATCGAACAAACCCATGATCTTCTCCTAAGCAGTAAATTGGGCCGCATCTCGTGGATTAGCAGATTGTTTTTTCTTCAATGAACTTGTTAACCAGCGTCATTAACTCGTCCGTTGTCGGTTGAGCAAGAGCCTGCTCTGCTAACACCTTCGCATCTTCGAAGTTCGTGTTACGGATAATCTTCTTAATGCGCGGGATAGAAATGGCGCTCATAGAGAATTCGTCCAGACCCATCCCCAGCAACAGAAGTGTAGCACGTTCATCGCCAGCAAGCTCACCACACATGCCAGTCCATTTGCCTTCAGCATGAGAAGCATCAATAACTTGCTTGATCAAGTTCAGCACGGACGGTGACATTGGCTGGTAAAGGTGTGAAATCATATCATTACCACGGTCAACTGCCAGAGTGTACTGCGTTAAATCATTGGTGCCGATACTAAAGAAATCAACTTCTTTGGCTAAATGACGTGCAATTGTTGCGGCAGCCGGTGTTTCCACCATTACGCCGATTTCAATTGACTCGTCAAACGCTTTACCTTCGTCGCGCAGTTCCTGTTTGTAGATTTCGATCTCTTTGCGCAGTGCACGCACTTCTTCAACAGAGATGATCATCGGGAACATAATGCGCAATTTACCGAAAGCCGAGGCACGCAGGATAGCGCGGAGTTGATCGCGCAGGATCTCTTTACGATCCATCGCGATACGGATAGCGCGCCAGCCGAGGAACGGGTTCTCTTCTTTCGGGAAGTTCATGTATGGCAGCTCTTTGTCGCCGCCGATGTCCATGGTACGAACGATAACCGCCTGCGAGCCACACGCTTCAGCCACTGCTTTGTAAGCAGCAAACTGTTCTTCTTCAGTGGGCAGCGCGTCGCGGTCCATGAATAGGAACTCAGTACGATACAGACCAACGCCTTCAGCGCCGTTACGCTCTGCACCTTCAACGTCACGAACCGTACCAATGTTAGCGCATACTTCTACCTGGTGACCGTCCAGCGTAATAGCTGGCAGATCTTTCAGTTTAGCAAGCTCTGCTTTTTCAGAAGCCACTTGCTCCTGAACAGCACGCATTTTATCAATAACTTCGTTGGTTGGATTGACGTAAACCTGATTATTTACGGCATCCAGAATCAGATAGTCGTCATTTTTCACCTGAGAGGTGACGCTACCGGTACCCACGATAGCAGGCAGTTCCAGAGAACGCGCCATGATAGAGGTGTGGGAAGTACGGCCACCCGCGTCGGTGATGAAACCCAGCACCTTCTTCAGGTTCAGCTGTGCGGTTTCGGACGGCGTCAGGTCAGCGGCAACCAGAATGACTTCATCCTGAATGGCGCTCAGGTCGATAATCTTCAGGCCCAGGATGTTGCGCAGCAGGCGCTTACCGATATCACGTACGTCAGCCGCACGTTCTTTCAGGTATTCATCATCCAGCTCTTCCAGGGCAGAAGCCTGACCTTCGATAACTTCATGAGCAGCTGCGTCAGCTGTCATGTGTTTATCTTTAATCAGGGCTATGATTTCCTGCTCCAGCTCCTCATCTTCGAGCAGCATAATATGCCCTTCAAAGATGGCTTCTTTTTCTTCACCGAACGTTTCACCAGCTTTCGTTTTGATCGTTTCCAGCTGGGCTGATGCCTTGGCACGACCGCTCAGAAAACGTTCAACTTCCTGATCAACCTGGTCGGCAGAAATTTTTTTCCGGTCAATGACAATTTCGTCTTCTTTCAGAAGCAGAGCTTTACCGAAAGCGATACCCGGGGATGCTAAAATGCCTGAAATCATAACCCTACCTTACTTGTGACTGATTTTTAAAAGAACCCGGGAAATTACTCGAGTTCCGCCATCAGTTTAACCAGATGTTCAACCGCTTTTTGCTCGTCTTCGCCTTCTGCGGAGATAGTCACAACGGTACCTTGAGTCAGGCCCAGAGTCTGCAGTTTAAACAGGCTTTTCGCGCTGGCGCTTTTGCCGTTGGAAGTCACAGTAATTTCAGAAGTGAAGCCCTTAGCTTCTTTTACAAACTGGGCAGCAGGGCGGGTGTGCAGACCGTTCGGAGCTGTAATGGTAACTTCTTGCTGGAACATTGTATTTCCCCAACTTATAGGTTTAGTGTTGTGGAACTAAAGTCTAGCCTGGCGGTTCGACTTTAGCCTGTATTGTTAGCGCCAGTTTTTAATAGACGCGACGCACGAAGAGCGCAATACAGTCCATTGCTGGCGGGTGTTGACCGCTGACGTTTCGTACGTCATTAAACATTATGCCGCTAAAGGAAGAATTGAACCAAATCATAAAATCGATTCAGCTTTGGCTTTTCCTGTAACGATTAATTTCGCGCATCAAAATAATTAGTCTGGTTAAATACCAGTTCCGACAGGCTGAATCAATGCCAGGAGGGGCGAAAGTTTGAAGCAGGCCACAAAAAAGCACCTAAAAAGGTGCTTTTTTACGCATTTTTAACAAGCTGGCATTACTGTTGCAATTCTTTCTCAGTGAAGAGATCGGCAAACAATGCGGTGCTTAAATAACGCTCACCCGATGATGGTAGAATAACCACAATATTCTTGTTGGTAAAGCTTTCATCTTCTTGTAGTTTCAACGCCGCGGCAACAGCTGCTCCAGAAGAGATACCTGCAAGAATACCTTCTTCTTCCATTAGACGACGGGCGGTAGAAATGGCTTCTTCATTGGTGATGCCAATGACTTTATCGACCAGCTTGAGATCGAGGTTAGCCGGGATAAAACCAGCGCCAATACCCTGAATTTTATGCGGGCCAGGTTTAATCTCTTCACCTGCCAGCGCCTGGGCGATAACTGGAGAATCGGTTGGCTCAACGGCGACAGAGATAAGATCGGTCTTGCCTTTGGTGCCTTTAATGTAGCGGCTGACGCCAGTCAGCGTACCGCCAGTCCCAACGCCAGCAATAAATACATCAACCTGACCGTCGGTATCTTCCCAGATCTCCGGACCGGTGGTTTTTTCGTGAATTTCAGGGTTTGCCGGATTGCTGAATTGTTGCAGCAGCAGGTATTTCTCTGGATTGCTGGCGACAATTTCTTCTGCTTTTTGGATTGCGCCTTTCATGCCTTTAGCACCTTCCGTCAGCACCAGGTTTGCACCTAACGCTTTCAGCAGCTTGCGGCGTTCAATACTCATGGTTTCTGGCATGGTCAGGGTGAGTTTGTAACCGCGAGCGGCAGCTACATAGGCCAGTGCAATCCCGGTATTACCGCTGGTCGGTTCAACCAGTTCAACGCCTGGTTTCAGCACGCCGCGCTTTTCGGCATCCCAAATCATGTTGGCACCGATACGGCACTTAACGCTGAAGCTGGGGTTACGAGATTCCACCTTCGCCAGAATGCGTCCGTTACCGATGCGATTCAGGCGAACCAGCGGCGTGTGACCGATAGTCAGCGAGTTATCTTCAAAAATCTTACTCATGGCCTGTCCTTAACTGTATGAAATTGGGATACAACAGGTAGCATACCCGCTCAGAGAATATGCGGAAGTAAGGATTTAGCATATCTATATACAGAAGGGAAATAATGACATGCAAGATGGAATAAGGGGCGGCATAAGCCACCCCTGTTTCACACAAACGGTTTACAAAATAACCGGTAGATTGTTACCGCCACATCGCGTGTTTATCGCGATAGCAATCGACCCACATCGCCGTCGCGCCACAAACGGCAACGGGCATGATGAACAGATTAAGCAGCGGGATCATCGTAAACAGGCTGGTTAAAGCACCAAACTGCATATTGGTGATTTTGCGTGTGCGCAGGGCGGTGCGCATCTCTTTAAACGGCACTTTGTGGTTATCGAAGGGGTAATCGCAATACTGGATGGCTAACATCCAGGCGCTAAACAGGAACCACAGTACCGGCGCGACGGTTTGCCCAATACCAGGGATGAAGTAAAGAATTAGTAATACAATTGCGCGCGGCAGATACCAGGCAAATTTTTGCCATTCGCGTTTCATGATTCGCGGCACATCTTTCATGATACCGAAAATCCCGGTATCTGGCGGTGTAGCGCCAGTCAATCGTGCTTCCAGTTGTTCAGCCAATAAACCGTTAAACGGAGCGGCAATCCAGTTAGCAATCGTGGAGAAGAAATAGCCAAACACTAACAGCACAGAGATGACAGCCAGAGGCCACAACAGATAACTCAGCCATTGTAGCCAGTCCGGAACGTAACTCATGAGAGTCGGGATCCAGACATCGAGCTGTGTAAAGAGCCACCAGAATGCGCCCCCCATCAACAAAATATTGACCAGCAGCGGTAAAATAACGAAACGCCGAATCCCAGGTTGCGAGACGAGCTTCCAGCCTTGCGCAAAATAGTAAAAACCGCTGCGTGGGGCAGATGTGAATGATGAAACCATAATCAGGATGAGCTCCTTTTGACCAATCCTAGGAAAATTCTGCGTATTTTACCGGGTAATTGCGCAATGGACAGTTAGGATATGTTCGAAAAAACAGCAAAAAGCACGATTTCATCTATCTTTGTGCTGTGAAAGTTAATAGTGCACTTGCACTTGAGGTAATCGGCAAATACTCTTAGTGAGTAAATGTTTGCCGTGGTGGCAAGGTGTTAGAACAACAGAGAATATAATGATGCAGGATTTGCGTCTGATATTAATCATTGTTGGCGCGATCGCCATAATCGCTTTACTGGTACATGGTTTCTGGACCAGCCGTAAAGAACGATCTTCTATGTTCCGCGATCGGCCATTAAAACGAATGAAGTCAAAACGTGACGACGATTCTTATGACGAGGATGTCGAAGATGATGAGGGCGTTGGTGAGGTTCGTGTTCACCGCGTGAATCATGCCCCGGCTAACGCTCAGGAGCATGAGGCTGCTCGTCCGTCGCCGCAACACCAGTACCAACCGCCTTATGCGTCTGCGCAGCCGCGTCAACCGGTCCAGCAGCCGCCTGAAGCGCAGGTACCGCCGCAACATGCTCCGCGTCCAGCGCAGCCGGTGCAGCAGCCTGTCTATCAGCCGCAGCCTGAACAGCCGTTGCAGCAGCCAGTTTCGCCACAGGTCGCGCCAGCGCCGCAGCCTGTGCATTCAGCACCGCAACCGGCACAACAGGCTTTCCAGCCTGCAGAACCCGTAGCGGCACCACAGCCTGAGCCTGTAGCGGAACCGGCTCCAGTTATGGATAAACCGAAGCGCAAAGAAGCGGTGATTATCATGAACGTCGCGGCGCATCACGGTAGCGAGCTAAACGGTGAACTGCTTCTTAACAGCATTCAACAAGCGGGCTTCATTTTTGGCGATATGAATATTTACCATCGTCATCTTAGCCCGGATGGCAGCGGCCCGGCGTTATTCAGCCTGGCGAATATGGTGAAACCGGGAACCTTTGATCCTGAAATGAAGGATTTCACTACTCCGGGTGTCACTATCTTTATGCAGGTACCGTCTTACGGTGACGAGCTGCAGAACTTCAAGCTGATGCTGCAATCTGCGCAGCATATTGCCGATGAAGTGGGCGGTGTCGTGCTTGACGATCAGCGCCGTATGATGACTCCGCAGAAATTGCGCGAGTACCAGGACATCATCCGCGAAGTCAAAGACGCCAACGCCTGATACACTTAAGGCAAATTAACTCTTCTTCGAACCCCCGCTTGTCGGGGGGGTTTTTAGCATTGATGGTGCGATATGGAATCAATCGAACAACAACTGACAGAACTGCGAACGACGCTTCGCCATCATGAATATCTTTATCATGTGATGGATGCGCCGGAAATTCCCGACGCTGAATACGACAGGCTGATGCGCGAACTGCGCGAGCTGGAAACTAAACATCCAGAACTGATTACGCCTGATTCGCCTACCCAACGTGTAGGTGCTGCGCCGCTGGCGGCTTTCAGCCAGATACGCCATGAAGTACCAATGCTGTCACTGGATAACGTTTTTGATGAAGAAAGCTTTCTTGCTTTCAACAAACGTGTGCAGGACCGTCTGAAAAACAACGAGAAAGTCACCTGGTGCTGTGAGCTGAAGCTGGATGGCCTTGCCGTCAGTATTCTGTATGAAAATGGCGTTTTAGTCAGTGCCGCGACCCGTGGCGATGGCACCACCGGGGAAGATATCACGTCTAATGTGCGTACTATTCGCGCCATTCCGCTGAAGCTGCATGGAGAGAATATCCCGGCGCGTCTGGAAGTGCGTGGTGAAGTGTTCCTGCCGCAGGCGGGGTTCGAAAAGATTAACGAAGATGCGCGACGCACGGGCGGGAAAGTTTTTGCTAACCCACGTAATGCGGCAGCTGGTTCACTGCGTCAGCTTGATCCGCGTATTACAGCGAAGCGACCGCTCACTTTTTTCTGCTATGGCGTTGGTGTTCTGGAAGGTGGCGAGCTGCCGGATACTCATCTTGGCCGTTTACTGCAATTTAAAAAGTGGGGGTTGCCGGTCAGCGATCGGGTAACGCTTTGTGAATCGGCGGAAGAAGTGCTGGCGTTCTATCACAAAGTGGAAGAAGACCGCCCGACGCTGGGCTTTGATATCGACGGCGTGGTGATTAAGGTCAACTCACTGGAACAGCAGGAGCAGCTTGGCTTTGTCGCGCGTGCCCCGCGCTGGGCGGTAGCGTTTAAATTCCCGGCGCAGGAGCAGATGACCTTTGTGCGTGACGTCGAGTTTCAGGTTGGGCGTACTGGCGCGATTACGCCTGTTGCGCGTCTGGAACCTGTCCATGTTGCTGGCGTGCTGGTGAGTAACGCAACCTTACACAATGCGGATGAAATCGAACGTCTTGGTTTACGCATTGGCGATAAAGTGGTGATTCGCCGCGCTGGCGACGTGATCCCGCAGGTGGTTAACGTCGTGCTTTCTGAACGCCCGGAAGATACCCGTGAGGTTGTATTCCCGACGCATTGTCCGGTATGTGGTTCTGACGTTGAGCGTGTGGAAGGTGAAGCGGTTGCCCGCTGTACCGGTGGCCTGATTTGCGGTGCGCAGCGTAAAGAGTCGCTGAAACACTTTGTTTCCCGCCGTGCGATGGATGTTGACGGAATGGGCGACAAAATCATCGATCAGCTGGTTGAAAAAGAATATGTCCACACTCCGGCAGATCTGTTCAAACTCACCGCAGGCAAACTGACCGGACTGGAGCGTATGGGGCCAAAATCGGCACAAAACGTGGTTAACGCGCTGGAAAAAGCGAAAGAAACCACCTTTGCTCGCTTCCTCTATGCACTTGGCATCCGTGAAGTCGGCGAGGCCACCGCAGCAGGTCTGGCGGCATATTTCGGCACGCTGGAAGCGCTGGAAGCCGCTTCGATTGAAGAGCTGCAAAAGGTGCCTGATGTTGGCATTGTCGTTGCATCCCACGTTCACAACTTCTTTGCCGAAGAAAGCAACCGCAATGTCATCAGCGAGCTGTTGGCGGAAGGTGTTCACTGGCCTGCGCCGATCGTTATCAACGCGGAAGAGATTGACAGCCCGTTTGCTGGTAAAACCGTGGTGCTTACGGGCAGCTTAAGCCAGATGTCGCGTGATGACGCTAAAGCTCGACTGGTCGAACTGGGCGCGAAAGTCGCGGGCAGCGTGTCGAAGAAAACCGATCTGGTGATTGCGGGTGAAGCTGCAGGATCTAAACTGGCGAAGGCGCAGGAACTGGGCATTGAAGTCATCGACGAAGCGGAAATGCTGCGTTTGCTGGGTAGCTGAGATGGAAAAAGAGCAGCTGATTGAAATAGCCAATACGATAATGCCGTTTGGCAAATACAAAGGGCGTCGCTTAATCGACCTGCCGGAGGAGTATCTGCTGTGGTTTGCCCGCAAAGATGAGTTCCCGGCAGGGAAGCTCGGTGAGCTAATGCAAATCACGCTGCTGATTAAAACCGAGGGGCTGACGCAACTGGTCCAGCCCCTGAAGCGTCCGCTTTAAGCTTTATCGGCGCTGCTTTCCTGCTGCGCCTGTAACTGTTCGGTCTGGCGTTTGTATCGACGCGCCAGCACCGCACAGACCATCAATTGGATCTGATGGAAAATCATCAGGGGCAGCACCATCATACCGATCACCGATGTGGGGAACAGAATGTTTGCCATCGGGATGCCATTTGCCAGACTCTTTTTCGAACCACAAAAGACGATAGTAATTTCATCTGCCTTATTGAAGCCCAGTCGGCGTGCCATAAAGACGTTAACTACAATCACGATAGCCAGAAGAACGCAGCTGACCACCACGATAAACAGCAATGATCCCCAGCCAACTTTATGCCAGATACCATTAACGACGGCTTCGCTGAACGCTGTATAAACCACCAACAGAATGGACGTCTGGTCAGTTTTCGCAATCCATTTTTTATTGCGCGACACCCAGTCACCAATCCACGGCCGGGAAAGATGCCCCAACACAAACGGCAGCAGCAGTTGCAGCATAATTTTACCGACCTGCTCAAGGCTGCCCCCTGCACCGTGAACATTCATCACCAGACCAACCAGCAATGGTGAAAGGAAAATTCCCAGCAGGCTGGATGCTGACGCAGAACAAACCGCCGCCGCGACGTTACCGCCCGCCATTGACGTGAAGGCGATTGCAGACTGCACGGTAGCCGGGAGAGTGCACAAGTAGAGAAAACCGGAGTAGAGCATCGGGTCGACATTTACCGGTTTCCACCAGGCAAACAGTACACCCAGAATCGGAAACAGCACGAAGGTGCTGCACATTACCCACAAATGCAGTCGCCAGTGACCACCGCCAGCAATAATCGCCTCACGCGACAACTTCGCGCCGTGCATAAAGAACAGCAGGGCAATAGCTGCGGTGGTCAGATTTTCAAAGAAGGGGACGAAATCGCCTCTGGCCGGAAAGAAAGAGGCCAGCAACACCACCGTGATCAGGGTTAAGGTGAAAGGATCGAGGATACGAAAAAGTTTCATAAAGACTCCAGATGATCGATGGTTCTATTGTGCTTCTTCCAGTTTGAGAAATAAAATTGATTTATTGCATCCATTCATGAAGAAAACAGATGAATTATTCTTTAAAACAATTAAAGGTTTTCGTCACAGTAGCGCAGGAGAAAAGTTTTAGTCGTGCAGGAGAGCGTATCGGCTTGAGCCAGTCGGCAGTAAGTCACAGTGTGAAGGAGCTGGAAAATCATACTGGTGTTCGCCTGCTGGACAGAACCACGCGTGAAGTGGTGCTTACAGATGCAGGGCAGCAGTTGGCTTTGCGTCTTGAGCGACTGCTGGATGAACTTAACAGCACGTTGCGCGATACCGGGCGTATGGGGCAACAACTGAGCGGAAAAGTTCGGGTCGCTGCCAGCCAGACCATTTCCGCGCATCTTATTCCGCAATGCATTGCTGAAAGCCATCGCCGCTATCCAGATATTCAGTTTGTCCTGCACGATCGTCCGCAGCAGTGGGTGATGGAAAGTATTCGCCAGGGAGATGTCGACTTTGGCATCGTCATCGATCCAGGCCCAGTGGGCGATCTGCAATGTGAAGCGATTCTTTCCGAGCCTTTCTTTCTGCTTTGCCATCGCGATAGCGCTTTGGCCGTGGAAGATTATGTACCCTGGCAGGCATTACAGGGAGCGAAATTGGTGTTGCAGGATTACGCGTCAGGCAGCCGACCGCTGATTGACGCAGCGCTGGCGCGCAATGGTATTCAGGCGAATATTGTGCAGGAGATTGGACATCCGGCGACGCTGTTCCCGATGGTAGCCGCAGGCATCGGCATCAGTATTCTTCCCGCACTGGCGCTACCATTGCCTGAAGGTAGCCCACTGGTGGTAAAGCGCATTACGCCGGTTGTTGAACGCCAGTTGATGCTGGTGCGCAGGAAGAACCGTTCACTTTCCACCGCCGCTGAAGCGTTATGGGACGTGGTACGAGACCAGGGCAATGCGCTAATGGCTGGTCGGGAAGGGGATCCGTTGTATCAGATATAGATATCGATATGAGTCGTTTTTTCAACAGGATTTAGAAGGGATACATCCAGAGACAAACGCTGCTCTTTCTCCTGCGCCTTTTCTGCCTGCTGTTTCTGCAACTGCGCCAGTTGTGTTTCCAGTAGGGTGATTTGCTGTTGAATCAATTCGGCCTGTTTTTGCTTGTCTTCAGCACTGCCGCTAGTGTCTACAATCTCTTTAATTTGTTGAGTGAGTTTGATGATTTGCTGACTTATCCGCGCGATTTGTGAAGCAACATCGCTACCTTGTGATGCCCTGTTACTACTCTGTGTTTGTATGGAAGGAATTGAAGTTGAAGAGATAGTGGCCATTGTTCAGTCCTCGTCACTGTACGAGGTAATATCGGTAGAAGAACAAGGAACTTGAGAAGAAAAATCAATCTTACAAATCGCAGATAGCAAAAAAGCGCCTTTAGGGCGCTTTTTTACATTGGTGGGTCGTGCAGGATTCGAACCTGCGACCAATTGATTAAAAGTCAACTGCTCTACCAACTGAGCTAACGACCCGAAGTGGTGGGTGATGACGGGATCGAACCGCCGACCCCCTCCTTGTAAGGGAGGTGCTCTCCCAGCTGAGCTAATCACCCCCCGCTGTGTGGGGTCGCATTATAGGGAGAGTTCAAAATGAGTCAACGCATTTTCTAAAGAAATTGTTCGTTCGTCGTAAATTTAAGCAAGATGATCGCAAAATAGACCGTGTTGCGCAATTTGTCAACGAAAACAATAATGCGTAAGGTAGAAACCCGAACTACATTGAGGAATCAGGCGGGAGTGATAGAATATCGCCCACTCAATTTTTCCAGGATTTGCCGGTTGTCGGCATCTTTCTAAACGTAAGGCCATTTCATGAAAATCAAAACTCGCTTCGCGCCAAGCCCAACAGGCTATCTGCACGTTGGCGGCGCGCGTACTGCCCTTTACTCCTGGCTTTTTGCACGTAACCACGGCGGTGAGTTCGTGCTGCGTATTGAAGACACCGATCTTGAGCGTTCCACGCCGGAAGCTATCGAAGCCATTATGGATGGCATGAACTGGCTGAGCCTGGAGTGGGATGAAGGTCCGTACTACCAGACCAAACGTTTTGATCGCTACAACGCGGTGATCGATCAGATGCTGGAAGAGGGCACTGCTTATAAATGCTATTGCTCTAAAGAGCGCCTGGAAGCGCTGCGCGAAGAGCAAATGGCGAAAGGTGAGAAGCCGCGTTATGACGGTCGCTGCCGCCACAGCCATGAGCATCACGCTGATGATGAACCGTGCGTTGTACGTTTTGCTAACCCGCAGGAAGGTTCTGTTGTTTTTGACGATCAGATCCGTGGTCCGATCGAGTTCAGCAACCAGGAACTGGACGATCTTATTATTCGCCGTACCGATGGTTCCCCAACCTATAACTTCTGTGTGGTTGTCGATGACTGGGATATGGAAATCACCCACGTTATCCGTGGCGAAGACCATATCAACAACACGCCACGCCAGATCAACATTCTTAAGGCCCTGAAAGCGCCGGTGCCGGTTTACGCGCACGTTTCTATGATCAACGGCGATGACGGTAAAAAACTGTCCAAACGTCACGGGGCGGTCAGCGTAATGCAGTATCGTGATGACGGTTATTTGCCAGAAGCACTGCTGAACTATCTGGTGCGTCTGGGCTGGTCCCACGGCGATCAGGAAATCTTCACTCGTGAAGAGATGATCAAATACTTCACCCTGAATGCCGTCAGCAAATCTGCCAGTGCGTTCAACACCGACAAGCTGCTGTGGCTGAACCATCACTACATTAACGCGCTGCCGCCGGAGTATGTTGCTACTCACTTACAGTGGCACATTGAGCAGGAAAATATCGATACCCGTAACGGCCCGCAGCTGGCTGATCTGGTGAAACTGCTGGGCGAACGCTGCAAGACGCTGAAAGAGATGGCACAGAGCTGCCGTTATTTCTACGAAGATTTTGCTGAGTTCGATGCCGACGCCGCGAAAAAACATCTGCGTCCGGTAGCGCGTCAGCCGCTGGAAGTGGTTCGTGACAAACTGGCCGCGATTACTGACTGGACCGCTGAAAACGTTCATCACGCTATTCAGGCGACGGCGGATGAGCTGGAAGTGGGTATGGGTAAAGTTGGTATGCCGCTGCGTGTCGCCGTAACCGGTGCGGGGCAGTCTCCGGCACTGGATGTTACCGTTCACGCAATTGGTAGGACCCGCAGTATTGAGCGTATCAACAAAGCGCTGGCTTTTATTGCTGAACGCGAAAACCAGCAGTAATTAGCGCATAAAAGATAAACGCAGGAGATAATATCCTGCCGTTTTTTATTTATGCTGATTCGTCAATATCGAGACGGGCGAGGAAATTGCGAATTCCTTCACGTGACAAAAATTGCGCGACTTTTTCCTGCTCAATGTCTGTCATATTATCTATCGCGTTGATGATTTGTCGATACGCCGGGGCGCGTACTCCAGGAGCGTATTCAGCAATTCTCTCTTCAGCTTCCATCAACATTGGTGTGTTATGGAAGGCTGGCGTGTTCTGAATAAACTCGCAAACTTGCGTATCGACCAGAATAAGTCTGGCACGACCGCCTTTCACGCCGGGAAATTTTTCCGTTTTCCAGCCTTTTTCTCTGATCCAACGGTTAACAGTTTGTTTAGCCACACCGAGGCATTCAGCCAGTTCTTCGGTGGTCATTTTATTGCGTAATCTTTTCATATTATTTGCTATCGCGAATCCCTAAGCGTTGTAACAATCCGATAATCCCTTCCCGCAGAAGCAAGGATGTAAACTGTTTTTGTTCAACTGGCGTCATCTCTTTCGCCAGTGTCACCAGCAATACTTCAAGCGGCGCATCACCAGAAAGGGCAGGCGCTTCTCCCTGACCTTCTGGACGTTCAGCATTGCGAATATATTCACGAACCTGTTCATTGACGTGAACCAGTCGGGCTTTGCCACCCTGGACGCCAGGTTTTGGTGACGTTGTCCAGCCTTCCTTGCGTACCCATTTATTAATGGTCTGGCGGCTATAGCCGGTCAGTCTGGCAAGTTCATCTGGTGTCATCCTCTCCTTGAACATAACAATTCCCTGAATGTATGTGGGTCTATTAGTAGTTCATTTTATAACACCACTTTACAGGAAACCGTGACATGAATAACTACTGAATGCGAGCGGTTTTCCAAAATTGTTCATTTGCCTGATTTTTCAGCGATTGAAACTACACGTTGCAATTTGCCGTTGACACATTCGGGCGGAATTCATATGATGCCGCCCGTCAACTCGACAAGCTTTACGTGACGGGGCTATAGCTCAGCTGGGAGAGCGCTTGCATGGCATGCAAGAGGTCAGCGGTTCGATCCCGCTTAGCTCCACCAAATTTCCAACCCTCGCTGCAAAGCGGGGGTTTTTTGTCTCTGCTTTTTGCCGCTTTTGTAATACAGTCTACGTCCGGGTTAGTGCCGCCTGGTGAAAGCATCATTGGATGAAAAATCGGCAACAGGCTGGCCCCCTGTTTGCTTCGCGATGCGAATAAACTTATTATTTGTGTGCCTGAAAACTCCGATCAGTGAGAGTAGTGTACTCATGTTTGTGGAGCATAACCTGATAAAAAATATCAAGATATTCACACTAGCGTTTACGCTCACCGTGGTACTTATTCAGCTATCCCGTTTTATTTCGCCACTTGCCATTATCCATTCCAGTTATATCTTTCTGGCGTGGATGCCACTGTGCGTAATGCTGTCAATCTTGTTTATCTTTGGCTGGCGAGGTGTCGTTCCCGTTTTATGCGGGATGTTTTGCACCAATCTGTGGAACTTTCATCTCTCTTTTTTATAGACTGCGGTCATGCTCGGTAGCCAGACGTTTGTCGTGTTGTGTGCCTGCGCAATATTACGCTGGCAGCTGGGGACGCGTTGGCGTTATGGATTGACCAGCCGATATGTCTGGCAACGTCTGTTCTGGCTTGGTTTGGTGACGCCGATCGGCATCAAATGCAGCATGTATCTTGTGGGGAGCTTCTTTGATTTCCCGCTAAAGATATCCACCTTTTTCGGCGATGCGGATGCCATTTTCACGGTCGTTGATTTGCTAAGCCTTTTCACCGCTGTGCTGATTTACAACATGCTTTTCTACTATCTCACTCGCATGATTGTAAGTCCCCACTTTGCGCAGATATTGTGGCGCAGGGATATCGCGCCGTCGTTGGGCAAAGAGAAACGCGCATTTACCTTAAGCTGGCTGGCAGCGTTAAGCGTGCTTCTACTTCTGTTGTGCACACCTTATGAAAACGACTTTATTGCCGGTTACCTGGTACCCGTTTTCTTCATCATCTTTACCCTCGGGGTCGGTAAGCTTCGCTATCCGTTTTTAAATCTCACCTGGGCTGTTTCAACGCTTTGCCTTCTGAATTACAACCAGAACTTTTTGCAAGGGGTGGAAACCGAATATTCGCTGGCATTTATTCTTGCGGTGCTGATTTCCTTTAGCGTTTGCCTGCTCTATATGGTGCGCATTTATCATCGCAGTGAATGGCTTAATCGCCGCTGGCATTTGCAGGCGCTGACCGATCCGTTAACGCTCCTGCCCAACTTCCGTGCGTTGGAACAAGCGCCGGAGCAAGAGGCGGGCAAGAGTTTTTGCTGCCTGCGCATTGATAATCTTGAGTTTATGAGTCGTCATTACGGCTTAATGATGCGCGTTCACTGTATCCGCTCAATTTGCCGTACGCTGCTGCCGTTGATGCAGGAAAACGAAAAGTTGTATCAATTGCCGGGTAGTGAACTGCTGTTAGTGCTGAGCGGGCCGGAAACGGAAGGGCGACTCCAGCATATGGTTAACATCCTGAATAGTCGGCAAATTCACTGGAACAATACCGGGCTGGATATGGGCTATGGTGCTGCCTGGGGGCGTTTTGATGGAAATCAGGAAACCCTGCAACCCTTGTTGGGGCAGTTAAGCTGGCTGGCGGAGCAATCCTGCGCACATCATCATGTGCTGGCGCTGGATAGCAGAGAGGAGATGGTTTCCGGGCAGACCACTAAACAGGTGCTATTGCTGAATACCATTCGCACGGCGTTAGATCAGGGTGATTTGCTGCTCTACGCCCAGCCAATTCGCAACAAAGAGGGTGAAGGTTATGATGAGATCCTCGCGCGACTGAAATATGACGGCGGCATTATGACCCCGGATAAGTTTCTGCCCCTTATTGCTCAGTTTAACCTTAGCGCGCGTTTTGATTTGCAAGTGCTGGAATCCTTGTTGAAGTGGCTGGCAACACACCCTTGCGACAAAAAAGGACCGCGCTTTTCAGTCAATTTAATGCCGCTCACGCTGCTGCAAAAGAATATTGCCGGGCGGATTATTCGTCTGTTTAAGCGTTATCACATCTCCCCGCAGGCGGTCATTCTTGAGATCACCGAGGAGCAGGCGTTTTCTAACGCAGAAAGCAGCATGTACAACATCGAGCAGCTGCATAAGTTTGGTTTCCGGATTGCGATTGATGACTTTGGCACCGGCTATGCCAACTACGAACGGTTAAAGCGTTTGCAGGCTGATATCATCAAAATTGATGGCGTCTTTGTGAAAGATATTGTCACGAACACGCTGGATGCGATGATTGTGAGATCAATTACCGATCTGGCGAAAGCGAAGTCATTGAGTGTGGTCGCGGAGTTTGTCGAGACGCAACAGCAGCAGGCGCTATTGCATAAGCTCGGGGTGCAATATCTGCAAGGGTATTTGATTGGTCGCCCGCAGCCATTAGCTGATTAACAGGCGTAAAAAAACCGGGGAATTATCCCTAATGCCGATCAGTTAAGGATCAGTTGACCGATCCAGTGGCTGTGTAAGAATCCGGAAACGCTCACTTGTTTCCGGATTTTTTTATGCACATTGGACAGGCTCTTGATCTGGTATCCCGTTACGATTCTCTGCGTAACCCACTGACTTCTCTGGGG
>NZ_MIIV01000536.1:0-16726 GCF_001743015.1 Shigella sp. FC1567 | reverse complement strand
TCGGCCTTTGAGGTCGTGGTATGGATGACGGATGGCTGGCCGCTGTATGAATCACGCCTGAAGGGAAAGCTGCACGTTATCAGCAAGCGTTACACTCAGCGCATTGAGCGACATAATCTGAATCTGAGACAACATCTGGCAAGGCTGGGACGGAAGTCACTGTCGTTCTCAAAATCGGTGGAGCTGCATGACAAGGTCATCGGGCATTATCTGAACATAAAACACTATCAGTAAGTTGGAGTCATTACCAATTTTCGTACCCATTTACCGTTTATCCCTTGTACATATTCCCCCGGTTTGGCCCGAGCTACGAGCTTTTGCCCGGCGAGTTTCGCGATATCATCTACAGACACATTATTTTGCTTTGCCAGTTGTTGGTAACTCGCTTTACGTTCGGCATTAATGTCGGTTACTAATTTCTCTGTTTCAGCATCCGTTTTCAGCGCAACCAGATAACCATAAAATGTTTCCCCGACCCGCCCCTGCGTTCTGGCTTCATCCAGAGTCAATGCCATTACATTGCTGCTTACCAGCCCAACAAGAAACGCACAAAGAAGTAATGTTTTCTTCATCATCGCCTCAGTAAAGATCGCTACGAGTTTCAAGCAGCTCTTCGACATCTTTGTCTGCCTTGATGATGATCTCATGCTCAATTTTAACGTTCATATTGATAGTGATCGGTTCCTTGGGCGCAGCGACTTCAATACGCGGCGTACAGGCAGCCAGCATAAAAGATGACGTCAACGCAGCCAGTAAAATTTTCATTGTTTTTCCTCACACTCTTTTCCTTGCGGACAGTCATTTCCCGGCAGACGTGCGTTCTGCTCCAACCATGCCTGGAGATTATCGCCAAAGCGTAAACTGCGCCACAGCGTAAAAATATTCTCTTCATGATGGTAATTAAGGTTTACCGTACCGCTTTTACCATCAACGCGACTGGTACCTGTAATGTTGGCCTGCATGGTTAATAAACCGAGATTATCTAAATTAATATTTGTCGATGAACGGCTAATTTCCATATAGCGCAACCAGTTAATTGCTGAACCCGCAGTCATATTGTCTTTCACCACCGCATCTGCGGTGTCTTTATCCAGCCGCAAGGTCATTGGCCCGCTATTTGCCAGCCAACCATCTTTCACTATCCATTTTTCGTTGTTTAGCCATAACGGCAATGCACCACTAAATGCCCCGGACATGGCGAATTGTTTCGGATTGACGGCGCTAACCAGTTCGCTGGATGAGAGATTATTCAGCCGCAACAGCGCCGGGTCATGTTGCGGCATACGTAATTGTTTCATCAGTACGTTACCGCCTAACACATCGACGCTAACATCAGTCAACAGCAAGGGTTCTTCTTCAGTCCACGGATAACGCCCTTGCAAATCAGCCGTAATATTTTTCGCTGTCACCAGATTAATCACTTCGGCAATTCGCAACGTAACGGGGCCGCGAGTCCCCAGATGCCAGGCTCCATCGGCAAAACGGAAAGGCAGGACAAAATCGACACCGTTAACCTGATTATCTGGCATCCAGGCACTACCGCCTTTCAACACGCCGTGCCCTCCCGCGCGGAATCCTTGTTCAGGCGCAGCAGAAAATGCAACCTGAGCATACAGTTCACCATCGCGTAAGTTCATCTTCCAGTCGGGTGGCACCAGCGGCTGGAATACAGTCAGTGATTGTTTTGGCCACCAGGCGTTACCGCGCAGACGAATACCGTCCCAGCGACCATTTACCCGAACCGGGCCAATCTCACCAGCATGTAAATCGCCTTTAAAGAGGAAATACGTCGGATCGCGCCCATCGACGCTAAATTTTAAGGTTGATGGCGGTAACACACTGCCGCCAGTGAACAGCGTTTGCCCGGCGTCCAGTGACAGCGCGCCGCTGAAGGAGGGATGCTGTGCGTCACGTACCCAGACGACGGGCTTGTCCAGAATTAATCGCGGCTTTTCTACCGTCATCGTACCGTATTGTAACTGGTCGAAACCGGTGGAGAGGTCGGTCAGCGTAATCGTGCTGTCATGCCATTCACCTTTTCCTGCGACATCCCAGGTGGCATTCATCGGTGTAAAACTGCCTTTTCCCCAGTAGCGCCACTGCCAGCGGCCCGCGTCAGGGAGAAAATCATTCGCCAGCCCATCCATATGCAGCACGAAATCGCCCAGTTCATTTTCATGCGCCTGCAAAATGGCCTGCAAACGTCCGTCAACACCACGTTGGGTGACTTTTACACCCGCTAAAGGCCAGCGGATTTCATCGATGTCCAGCGAATCGATGACTCTTCCCTTTGAACGAAGTAACGCGCCTGGCTCAAAGGCCAGCGTTGGGTCAGTCAGACTTCCACTTAGCTGCGCGGGTAAGCGGGCATATAAAATGAGGTCCGCCTGTTTCGCTTCACCGGTCAGCTGCAGAGGCAGCTGGCTGTTATCCATGCTTAATTTTCCTGGGCCAAAATTTAGCACCGCGTTGCCTTTACCCGCTTGCCCCTGGGTCAGCACACTCAGTCGTCCGCTGATCAGAGCGTTCTCAAGCCCTGCCTGCCAGTTGTCGACTTTGACACCCAGTCGGCCACTCAAAGGAAAACCTGCATACGGCCAACTCCAGCGACCATCGCTTACGGTCAATTGTTGACGAGTAATTTGCCACGGCAAATCGAGCAACGGATCGCCGTTATCACGTGCCAGCACAATCAATTGCCCGCTATTTTCCTGCCAGTCCAGCTCTGCATCCACCAGTGACGGTTCCTGCGGCAAGTTTAACGTCGCAGTAGCATGCCCACTTACAGGAAGTCCATCCGGCACGAGCGGCATAGTAAATTCCCCCACCAGTTTAACCGGCGGCTGATATTCAAACGCGATGACATCCAGTTCGCTGACTGTAAGTTGTTGCCCTTTCAGCTGGCCTTGAAATTTAACTTTTTCGCCCTGATAACGCAGTTGCTGGATATCAGAGGTTAATGCGAGAGAGAGTTTTCCCTGCCATTCCTGCCAGGGAGAAAAAATCAGTTTATCGATATTGATCCAGGTGTTAGGCAGCATGGACTGCCACTGCGCGAGGGTTTTTGGAGCAGCTGGCGATTGCTCCGTCTGCGGCAATTTCGCCAGACAAGCAGAATCAAGTTCTACCGTGCCGACGTTCAATAACCAGCGGCTGGGATGTGAAAGGCTGGCGTTGGTGATATGTGCAAGCTGACAATCTCCCACCAGATAACGGAGATCGGGAATGATTAAACCTTTACGCGTAATGCGTGGGCTTTCATCTAATGCAATACGTGTCCCGAGCGGTAGCCAGATGCCCGCCAGCGTGGGAACCCACAGCCCGAGCGTCATCAGCAGCGTCAACGGCACAAGAATAATCAGTAATAACAGCGCGAGAACGGCTTTATATTTACCCAGCATGGGTAGTTAATATCCTGATTTAGCGAAAAATTAAGCATTCAATACGGGTATTGTGGCATGTTTAACCGTTCAGTTGAAGGTTGCGCCTACACTAAGCATAGTTGTTGATGAATTTTTCAATATCGCCATGGTTTTCAATTATATTTGAAATTTTGTAAAATATTTTTAGTGGCTTAAATGTGATTCAACATCACTGGAGAAAGTCTTATGAAACTCGCCGTTTATAGCACAAAACAGTACGACAAGAAGTACCTGCAACAGGTGAACGAGTCCTTTGGCTTTGAGCTGGAATTTTTTGACTTTCTGCTGACGGAAAAAACCGCTAAAACTGCCAATGGCTGCGAAGCGGTATGTATTTTCGTAAACGATGACGGCAGCCGCCCGGTGCTGGAAGAGCTGAAAAAGCACGGCGTTAAATATATCGCCCTGCGCTGTGCCGGTTTCAATAACGTCGACCTTGATGCGGCAAAAGAACTGGGGCTGAAAGTAGTCCGTGTTCCAGCCTATGATCCAGAGGCCGTTGCTGAACACGCCATCGGTATGATGATGACGCTGAACCGCCGTATTCACCGCGCGTATCAGCGTACCCGTGACGCTAACTTCTCTCTGGAAGGTCTGACCGGCTTTACTATGTATGGCAAAACGGCAGGCGTTATCGGTACCGGTAAAATCGGTGTGGCGATGCTGCGCATTCTGAAAGGTTTTGGTATGCGTCTGCTGGCGTTCGATCCGTATCCAAGTGCAGCGGCGCTGGAACTCGGTGTGGAGTATGTCGATCTGCCAACCCTGTTCTCTGAATCAGACGTTATCTCTCTGCACTGCCCGCTGACACCGGCAAACTACCATCTGTTGAACGAAGCCGCCTTCGATCAGATGAAAAATGGCGTGATGATCGTCAATACCAGTCGCGGTGCATTGATTGATTCTCAGGCAGCAATTGAAGCGCTGAAAAATCAGAAAATTGGTTCGTTGGGTATGGACGTGTATGAGAACGAACGCGATCTGTTCTTTGAAGATAAATCCAACGACGTGATCCAGGATGACGTATTCCGTCGCCTGTCTGCCTGCCACAACGTGCTGTTTACCGGGCACCAGGCATTCCTGACAGCAGAAGCTCTGACCAGTATTTCTCAGACTACGCTGCAAAACTTAAGCAATCTGGAAAAAGGCGAAACCTGCCCGAACGAACTGGTTTAATGTTGCAGCTCCCCTGCAATCCAGGGGAGCTGATTCAGATAATCCCCAATGACCTTTCATTCTCTATTCTTAAAATAGTCCTGAGTCAGAAACTGTAATTGAGAACCACAATGAAGAAAGTAGCCGCGTTTGTTGCGCTAAGCCTGCTGATGGCGGGATGTGTAAGTAATGACAAAATTGCTGTTACGCCAGAACAGCTACAGCATCATCGCTTTGTGCTGGAAAGCGTAAACGGTAAGCCCGTGACCAGCGATAAAAATCCGCCAGAAATCAGTTTTGGTGAAAAAATGATGATTTCCGGCAGCATGTGTAACCGCTTTAGCGGTGAAGGCAAACTGTCTAATGGTGAACTGACAGCCAAAGGGCTGGCAATGACCCGTATGATGTGCGCTAACCCGCAGCTTAATGAACTCGATAACACCATTAGCGAAATGCTGAAAGAAGGTGCACAAGTGGATCTGACCGCGAACCAGTTAACGCTGGCGACCGCGAAACAGACATTAACTTATAAGCTGGCGGATTTAATGAATTAATAGCTGCCACAGCTCCCGGCGGCAAGTGACTGTTCGCTACAGCGTTTGCCGTTGGGTAATGCACACATCCCAATCGCCGTGCCATCCAGTTGACGGGCAACAGAAAGCGAACCGCCGATCATTGCACAATTTGCTTCTCCACTACTGGACATCGACGCTTTTAAACCTGGCGCTACGTGCGCCGCAGTCGCCTGCTGAACAGGTTCACTACTACACGCCGACAACAATAAAGCGGCACACCCTACCCAAAACGCTGCTCGCATCTTTTCTTCCTCTGATCTTCAAGCCAAACGACACCGCCATAAATAATAGGCAGCACAGAGGGCGACATCGAGAGCTGTCCTGCGCGTTGCCCCGCATTTTTACTTTTTTATGGCTATTTTTTTGCCCTCTGTTTGATCAAAACATTCATTACGCTGATGTGGGGGACACAAAAGCGAAAATGCAGAAGAAAGCCATTTGCTAAAATTGAAAGATTACTACTGGGCGCGCAGCAATTTCGTGCGCCCCTCATTTGCGCAATGTAAGGGTGTCATATGATTACTATTGACGGTAATGGCGCGGTTGCTTCGGTGGCGTTTCGCACCAGTGAAGTTATCGCCATCTACCCTATTACCCCCAGTTCCACGATGGCAGAACAGGCTGATGCCTGGGCCGGAAACGGCTTGAAGAACGTTTGGGGAGACACACCACGCGTGGTTGAAATGCAGTCGGAAGCGGGTGCTATCGCTACCGTGCATGGCGCTTTGCAGACGGGTGCCCTTTCAACATCGTTTACGTCATCGCAGGGTTTGCTGCTGATGATCCCGACACTGTACAAACTGGCAGGCGAACTCACACCGTTTGTCCTGCATGTAGCGGCACGTACCGTTGCCACACATGCACTCTCTATTTTTGGCGATCATTCCGACGTCATGGCGGTGCGCCAGACGGGTTGCGCGATGTTGTGTGCGGCAAACGTCCAGGAAGCGCAAGACTTTGCTCTCATTTCGCACATCGCGACGCTGAAAAGCCGCGTGCCATTTATTCATTTCTTTGATGGTTTCCGCACGTCCCACGAAATCAATAAAATTGTCCCGCTGGCCGATGACACGATTCTTGATCTCATGCCGCAGGCCGAAATTGATGCTCATCGCGCCCGGGCGCTCAACCCGGAACATCCGGTGATCCGTGGTACGTCCGCCAATCCTGACTCTTATTTCCAGTCTCGCGAAGCCACCAACCCCTGGTACAACGCAGTCTATGACCATGTTGAACAGGCGATGAATGATTTCTCTGCCGCGACAGGTCGTCAGTATCAGCCGTTTGAATATTACGGGCATCCGCAAGCTGAACGGGTGATTATCCTGATGGGCTCAGCCATTGGCACCTGTGAAGAAGTGGTTGATGAATTGCTAACCCGTGGCGAAAAAGTCGGCGTGCTGAAAGTTCGCCTGTACCGCCCCTTCTCAGCCAAACACTTGCTACAAACTCTACCGGGATCCGTACGCAGCGTGGCGGTACTGGACAGAACCAAAGAACCCGGTGCCCAGGCAGAACCGCTCTATCTGGATGTGATGACCGCACTGGCAGAAGCCTTTAATAATGGCAAGCGCGAAACTCTGCCCCGTGTCATTGGTGGGCGCTATGGTCTTTCATCCAAAGAATTTGCCCGGACTGTGTACTGGCGGTATTTGCCGAGCTCAACGCGGCTAAACCGAAAGCGCGCTTTACGGTTGGTATTTACGATGATGTAACCAATCTGTCCCTGCCGTTGCCGGAAAACACCCAGCCAAACTCGGCGAAACTTGAAGCCTTGTTTTATGGCCTTGGTAGTGATGGCAGCGTTTCCGCGACCAAAAACAATATCAAGATTATCGGTAATTCCACGCCGTGGTACGCACAGGGCTATTTTGTTTACGACTCCAAAAAAGCGGGCGGCCTGACGGTTTCTCACCTTCGCGTGAGCGAACAGCCGATTCGTTCCGCTTATCTCATTTCCCAGGCTGATTTTGTTGGCTGCCACCAGTTGCAGTTTATCGATAAATATCAGATGGCTGAGCGTTTAAAACCTGGCGGCATTTTCCTGCTCAACACGCCGTACAGCGCAGATGAAGTGTGGTCGCGCTTGCCGCAAGAAGTTCAGGCCGTGTTAAACCAGAAAAAAGCGCGCTTCTATGTGATTAACGCGGCGAAAATCGCCCGCGAATGTGGCCTGGCGGCCCGTATTAATACCGTCATGCAGATGGCTTTTTTCCATCTGACGCAAATTCTGCCTGGCGATAGCGCCCTCGCAGAATTGCAGGGTGCGATTGCCAAAAGTTACAGTAGCAAAGGCCAGGATCTGGTGGAAGGCAACTGGCAGGCTCTGGCGCTGGCGCGTGAATCCGTAGAAGAAGTTCCGTTGCAACCGGTAAATCCGCACAGCGCCAATCGACCGCCAGTGGTTTCCGATGCCGCCCCTGATTTCGTGAAAACCGTAACCGCAGCGATGCTCGCAGGGCTTGGTGATGCCCTCCCCGTTTCGGCGCTGCCGCCAGACGGCACCTGGCCGATGGGGACCACTCGCTGGGAAAAACGCAATATCGCCGAAGAGATCCCCATCTGGAAAGAGGAACTCTGTACCCAATGTAACCACTGCGTCGCCGCTTGCCCACACTCAGCTATTCGCGCAAAAGTGGTACCACCCGAAGCGATGGAAAACGCCCCTGCCAGCCTGCATTCGCTGGATGTGAAATCGCGTGATATGCGCGGGCAGAAATATGTCTTGCAGGTGGCTCCGGAAGATTGCACCGGTTGTAACCTGTGCGTCGAAGTTTGCCCGGCGAAAGACCGTCAGAATCCAGAGATTAAAGCCATCAATATGATGTCGCGCCTGGAACATGTCGAAGAAGAGAAAATCAATTACGATTTCTTCCTCAACCTGCCAGAAATCGACCGTAGCAAACTGGAACGTATTGATATTCGTACATCGCAGCTGATTACACCGCTGTTTGAATATTCCGGTGCTTGCTCCGGTTGTGGCGAGACGCCGTATATTAAATTGCTGACTCAGCTCTATGGCGACCGGATGTTGATCGCTAACGCCACCGGCTGTTCTTCAATTTATGGCGGTAACCTGCCCTCTACACCGTATACCACCGATGCCAACGGTCGTGGGCCGGCATGGGCGAACTCTCTATTTGAAGATAATGCCGAATTTGGCCTTGGTTTCCGCCTGACGGTCGATCAACACCGTGTCCGCGTGCTGCGTCTGCTGGATCAATTTGCCGATAAAATCCCGGCGGAATTACTGACGGCGTTGAAATCAGACGCTACGCCAGAGGTTCGTCGAGAACAGGTCGCAGCTTTACGCCAGCAACTCAACGATGTTGCCGAAGCACATGAACTGCTACGTGATGCAGATGCACTGGTGGAAAAATCAATCTGGCTGATTGGTGGTGATGGCTGGGCTTACGATATCGGCTTTGGCGGTCTGGATCATGTATTGAGTTTGACGGAAAACGTCAACATTCTGGTGCTGGATACGCAATGCTATTCCAACACCGGTGGTCAGGCGTCGAAAGCGACACCGCTGGGTGCAGTAACTAAATTTGGCGAGCACGGCAAACGTAAAGCGCGTAAAGATCTTGGCGTCAGTATGATGATGTACGGTCATGTTTATGTGGCGCAGATTTCTCTCGGCGCGCAGCTGAATCAGACGGTGAAAGCGATTCAGGAAGCGGAAGCGTATCCGGGACCATCGCTGATCATTGCTTATAGCCCGTGTGAAGAGCATGGTTACGATCTGGCACTCAGCCATGACCAGATGCGCCAACTCACAGCTACCGGCTTCTGGCCGCTATATCGCTTCGATCCTCGTCGTGCCGATGAAGGCAAACTGCCGCTGGCGCTGGATTCACGCCCGCCGTCAGAAGCACTGGAAGAAACGTTACTTCACGAGCAACGTTTCCGTCGTCTGAATTCGCAGCAGCCAGAAGTGGCAGAACAGTTATGGAAAGATGCTGCAGCTGATTTGCAAAAACGCTATGACTTCCTGGCACAAATGGCCGGAAAAGCGGAAAAAAGCAACACCGATTAAATGCTCTGGATAAGGATTATCCAATTCTAAAAAAAAGCCCGGACGACTGTTCGGGCTTGTCTTTTTATATGTTGGAAAATCAGTGGCAATGCAATGGCCCAACAGAAAATAAAATCTGTGACAATAAAGGCATATAACCCGCGCAGAATAACGTATAGAAAATTAAAAGTATAATTTTTATTTTGTATGTATTATCTTCGATACATTCACCAGACTTATTATCATTTCAGAAGAATTATTTGATTAAGGTTTTACTTAAGGCGTAACAAATGATATTTATCGGCTAACTGAACTTCTCCTTTAGGATGTTTTCACTCCCCGGAATGGGGATAAAAGGCAAATAAAATAACTAAAGGATTTATTCAATGAAAAGCAAAGTACTGGCACTTTTAATTCCTGCCCTGCTCGCCGCAGGTGCTGCACATGCAGCCGAAGTTTATAATAAAGACGGCAACAAATTAGATCTGTATGGCAAAGTTGATGGCCTGCATTATTTTTCTGATAATTCAGCGAAAGATGGCGATCAGAGCTATGCGCGTCTGGGTTTTAAAGGCGAAACCCAAATTAACGATCAACTCACTGGCTACGGTCAATGGGAATACAATATTCAAGCAAACAACACTGAATCTTCAAAAAACCAGTCATGGACCCGTCTGGCATTTGCCGGGCTGAAATTTGCAGATTACGGTTCTTTCGATTACGGACGTAATTATGGCGTAATGTACGACATCGAAGGCTGGACCGATATGCTGCCTGAATTTGGCGGTGACTCTTATACCAATGCAGACAACTTTATGACTGGTCGAGCCAATGGCGTCGCGACTTATCGTAATACTGATTTCTTCGGTCTGGTAAATGGTCTGAACTTCGCGGTGCAGTATCAAGGTAACAACGAAGGAGCCAGTAATGGTCAGGAAGGCACCAACAACGGACGTGATGTTCGCCATGAAAACGGTGACGGCTGGGGTTTTTCCACAACATATGATTTAGGCATGGGCTTTAGCGCTGGTGCGGCATACACCTCTTCTGACCGCACCAATGACCAGGTTAACCATACTGCGGCGGGTGGTGATAAAGCAGACGCGTGGACTGCTGGGCTAAAATACGATGCTAACAATATTTACCTGGCAACCATGTATTCAGAAACGCGTAATATGACCCCGTTTGGCGACAGCGATTATGCTGTGGCAAACAAAACCCAGAATTTTGAAGTCACTGCCCAGTACCAGTTTGATTTTGGTCTGCGTCCGGCAGTCTCTTTCCTGATGTCTAAAGGCCGTGACCTGCACGCTGCCGGTGGTGCAGACAACCCGGCAGGTGTTGATGATAAAGATCTGGTTAAATACGCCGATGTTGGCGCGACTTACTATTTCAATAAAAACATGTCCACCTACGTTGACTATAAAATCAACCTGTTGGATGAAGATGACAGCTTCTACGCTGCCAATGGCATCTCTACCGATGATATTGTCGCTTTAGGTCTGGTTTATCAGTTCTAAATCCTCCTGCCCGCTGTTATGGCGGGCTTTTTCTGCTTATTCTTCCTCCTTTGATCTAAATTAAAAATGTGAACTCCATCATTACACAAAAAGTGTCATCTGGCGTTACACTTTATGCGGATACTAAAACAGGAGGTTTTATGAACAGAACGATTCTTGTCCCTATCGATATTTCCGATTCAGAATTAACTCAACGCGTGATTAGCCACGTTGAGGCAGAGGCAAAGATTGACGATGCAGAGGTTCATTTCCTGACGGTAATACCTTCACTGCCCTACTATGCCTCTCTGGGTTTAGCGTATTCCGCAGAATTACCGGCAATGGATGACCTGAAAGCGGAAGCCAAATCGCAACTGGAAGAGATCATTAAAAAATTTAAACTGCCAACCGACAGAGTGCATGTCCATGTTGAGGAAGGCTCGCCCAAAGACCGCATTCTGGAATTGGCGAAGAAGATCCCCGCTCATATGATCATCATTGCTTCCCATCGACCGGATATCACCACTTATCTGCTCGGTTCCAACGCCGCAGCTGTAGTGCGTCACGCAGAGTGCTCCGTGCTGGTTGTGCGCTGACACTAACGCCCGCACATTGCTGCGGGCTTTTTGATTCATTTCGCAAATGTGCTGACATTTTCCCCTCTAATCCGTACCATACACGCCACTGTTTTTATATCAGATTTCTTATGCTGGGCATTCCGGCATGACGCATACTCTTCTGATGCCATATAACGAATTGAGTCGCTTTTAAATGTCGCAAAATCAAGAATTTAGTAAGAAAGAACAATACAACCTGAACAAGTAAGGGCAAAAATCACAACTATCTGACTCATAAGTATTTTATTTATTTTTCAATATGTTAAACATTATCGGCGACAACAATAAGCTACGATAACCCACTCTTTTTTTGCCCCATTTTTGCCATCAACAATTTTCCTCATAAAGTCATTTCAAAGCCTAATAGCTGCTCTACTTTTTTCCTCAATATCATGTCGCCAGCAGGAAACAACCTAATCCCTGTTTTAGGCCTCAAAGCTGTTAATGATAATTATTTTCATTTTGTATAGGTTATGCTATAAAACATAGCCGTTGCTATGTTTGTTCTAATTTTGCTCACTATAGGTACTAAATTATGCACTCAATAAAAAAAGTAACCATGCTCTTGGGGTGCCTCGCCCTCACCTGCTCGATCGCATTTCAGGCAAGTGCAACTGAAAAATTCAAGGTCATTACAACATTTACCATCATCGCGGATATGGCCAAAAACGTGGCTGGAGATGCTGCAGAAGTCTCATCCATAACCAAGCCTGGTGCAGAAATTCATGAGTATCAGCCTACCCCTGGCGATATTAAACGTGCACAGGGGGCACAACTGATTCTCGCCAATGGTATGAATCTGGAATTGTGGTTCCAACGCTTTTACCAGCATCTCAATGGGGTTCCAGAAGTAATTGTCTCTTCGGGTGTGACGCCAGTAGGGATCACCGAAGGACCCTATGAGGGCAAACCTAATCCCCATGCATGGATGTCGCCAGATAATGCTCTGATTTACGTCGATAATATTCGTGATGCGTTGATAAAATACGATCCGGCAAATGCACAAACCTACCAACGTAATGCCGATACTTATAAAGCCAAGATTACCCAAACCCTTGCCCCCCTGCGTAAGCAGATTACGGAACTCCCTGAGAATCAGCGATGGATGGTCACCAGTGAAGGGGCTTTTTCTTATCTCGCACGCGATTTGGGGCTAAAAGAGCTTTATCTGTGGCCGATTAATGCCGATCAACAAGGAACACCGCAGCAGGTACGTAAGGTTGTTGATATAGTTAAGAAAAATCATATCCCGGCAGTCTTTAGCGAGAGTACGATTTCCGATAAACCAGCGCGTCAGGTTGCGCGTGAAACCGGCGCACACTACGGCGGTGTGCTCTATGTCGATTCCCTGAGCACAGAAAACGGCCCGGTACCTACGTATATCGACCTTCTTAAGGTTACTACCAGTACGCTGGTACAGGGAATTAAAGCCGGGAAAAGGGAGAAATAATGATGCAATCTGCAGGCATTGTCGTTAATGATGTTACTGTCACCTGGCGTAACGGGCACACAGCACTGCGCGATGCATCCTTCACAGTACCAAGTGGATCTATTGCCGCTCTGGTTGGGGTAAACGGTTCCGGAAAATCGACGTTGTTTAAAGCGATTATGGGATTTGTGCGTCTGACCAGCGGAAAGATATCTGTTCTGGGTATTCCCACGCGACAGGCGCTACAGAAAAACCTGGTTGCCTACGTCCCTCAGTCAGAAGAGGTTGACTGGTCATTTCCTGTACTGGTGGAAGATGTGGTGATGATGGGCCGCTATGGGTATATGGGTATGTTGCGTATAGCCAAAAAGAGGGATCGTCAGATTGTCACCGATGCGCTGGAACGTGTCGATATGGTGGATTTTCGCCATCGTCAAATCGGCGAGCTTTCCGGTGGACAAAAGAAACGCGTCTTTCTGGCGAGAGCGATTGCACAGCAGGGTGATGTGATCCTGCTGGATGAACCTTTTACCGGCGTTGATGTGAAAACCGAAGCGAAAATCATCAGCCTGTTGAGGGAGTTACGCGCGGAAGGCAAAACGATGCTTGTCTCAACGCACAATCTCGGCTCAGTCACGACATTTTGCGATTATACGGTCATGGTCAAAGGCACCGTCCTGGCAAGCGGGCCGACAGACACCACTTTTACAGCCGAGAACCTGGAGCTGGCTTTTAGCGGCGTACTGCGCCATGTCACACTTAACGGCTCGGAAGAAAGCATTATTACTGACGATGAACGCCCTTTTGTGGCACATCGACCGTCAGCGGTGCAGAGGGAAGCAAGATGAACGTGCTACTGGAACCCTTCAGCTATGAATATATGCTCAATGCGATGTGGGTCTCGGCAATGGTCGGCGGTCTCTGCGCTTTCCTGTCATGCTATCTGATGCTAAAAGGCTGGTCGCTGATTGGCGATGCGCTGTCGCACTCTATTGTCCCGGGTGTTGCGGGGGCATATATGCTGGGGCTTCCGTTTTCTCTGGGAGCCTTCTTTTCCGGCGGACTGGCAGCGGGCAGCATGCTGTTTCTTAACCAACGCACCCGCTTAAAAGAAGATGCCATCATCGGCCTGATCTTCTCGTCCTTTTTTGGCCTGGGGCTGTTTATGGTGTCATTGAACCCGACATCCGTGAACATTCAGACCATCGTCCTGGGCAATATTCTGGCAATCGATCCGGCGGATATCCTGCAACTCACTATCATTGGCATTCTCTCGATCATCGTGCTTTTTTTCAAATGGAAAGATCTTATGGTGACCTTTTTCGACGAGAATCACGCCCGTGCTATTGGATTACATCCGGGCAGATTAAAAATCCTCTTCTTCACCCTGCTGTCGGTTTCGACCGTTGCGGCGCTGCAAACGGTTGGTGCCTTTCTGGTGATCTGTCTGGTGGTGACTCCCGGTGCAACAGCATGGTTGTTAACCGATCGTTTTCCCCGCCTGCTCATAATTGCTGTAACTATTGGCAGTGTAACCAGTTTCCTCGGCGCGTGGGTCAGTTACTTTCTGGACGGCGCGACAGGTGGAATCATCGTGGTGGCGCAGACACTGCTGTTTCTTTTAGCATTTGTATTTGCGCCCACCCATGGACTTTTGGCAAATCGTCGGCGTGCGCATAAAGCGCTGGAGGATCGCTCATGATGGCATTATTACTGGAGCCACTGCAGTTCACCTTTATGAGTCACGCACTGCTGATTTCACTGGTAGTTTCCATACCCTGTGCGCTGCTGTCGGTCTTTCTGGTCCTGAAAGGTTGGGCACTGATGGGTGACGCGATGAGTCATGCGGTTTTTCCTGGCATCGTGCTTACCTGGATTCTGGGGTTACCTCTGGCTACAGGGGCATTCGTCGCCGGAGTATTCTGCGCGGTGGCGACGGGATACCTGAAAGACAACAGCCGAATCAAGCAAGATACAGTTATGGGGATTGTTTTTTCTGGCATGTTTGCCGCAGGTCTGATCTTGTATATTGCAATCAAACCAGACGTACATCTTGACCATATTCTTTTCGGCGACATGCTCGGGATAACCATCGGCGATATAATCCAGACGGTGATTATTGCCGGGCTGGTTACACTTGTTATTAGCGTAAAATGGCGGGATTTTTTGCTGTTCAGCTTTGATTATCAACAGGCGCAGGTAAGCGGTTTGCATACGAGATGGCTGCATTATGGGCTGCTGTGCATGGTTTCCCTGACCATTGTGGCGACGCTGAAAGCAGTAGGTATCATTCTCTCTATTTCTCTGCTCATTGCGCCTGGCGCCATTGCAGTACTCCTGACACAACGCTTTCATATTGCGCTCCTACTGGCGACTGGCATATCGGTAATAGTGTCAATGACTGGTGTCTGGCTGTCCTTTTTTATCGACAGCGCACCAGCTCCGACGATTGTCGTCTTATTCGCGGTCGTGTTCATCATGACGTTTACCGTTACCAGCATCAACGCACGCACAAAGGGAAACGCCCATACACAGGATCTGTTATCACCCAATTAGCACAATATCCGAGGACAGCATCGTCCGCCAGCGTCCGCCAGCCTACAGAAGTTCGGAAAGCCATGGAAGGTCGTTGGGAGGAGGTACGAATTCTATCATGCAAAAAATACGTAAAATCGATAACGCCTAGAAATCATTCAATACTCGCACTATCGAAAGTTTACCAGCCAACCGCGGCACGTTCCTGCATACGACGTGCCGCAGCTTCTGTTATTCCACGATAAAATTCCTAACCGAATTCAAATCCTTCAGACTATTCAGCTCTTCCTTCAGCTCCCGCTGACGGCGATAAATCGTAAGCGCCCCGAGAAGTACGTAGCGTAAGGATTATTTTACAGACGAGAAGTTCCAGGGCAGCAGTTCATGCACTTGGTTCGACGGCCAGTCATTGAGCTTCTCGATCACTTCGCGCAACCAGTCCTCCGGCTCCACTTCGTTCTGTTTGCAGGTGACCAGCAGACTGTAGATGATCGCCGCACTTTCTCCTCCCTTGTCTGAGCCGAAAAAGAGATAATTTTTTCTTCCAACCGCCACCGATCGTAACGCGTTTTCACCGATGTTGTTGTCTATTTCCACCCAGCCGTCACGACAGAACTCGTTCAGCGCATTCCAGTGATTCAGGATATAGTCGAACGCCTTCGCCATCTCCGCATGTTTCGACAGCGTTTTCCTCTGCAACTGTATCCAGTCGTACAATGACTGCATCAACTGGACGCTTCTGGCTTTTCTGACTGCAAGCCGTTCCTCTGCCGGACTGCCACGTATCTCCGCTTCTATGTCGTATAACTCTGCTATCCGTCTGAGCGCTTCCTGAGTCATTTCTGTCGGACGGCGCACATCCTCGTCATGGATTTTTCGGCGGGCGTGGGCCAGGCACCCGGCTTCCTTCACCCGGCCCGTTTCGTACAGTACGTTATAACCTGCATAGGCATCAGCCTGCAGTACGCCCTGATACTTTGCCAGGTGGAGCTGCGGATGTTCTCCTTTGCGATCTGCCGAATACGCGAACCAGACGGCTGCCGGCAGGGATGAACCCGCATTACGATCATCCCTGACGTATACCCACAGACGACCCGTTTTCGTCTTTCCGTTCCCCGGGGCCAGTACTGAACCGCCCCGGGTTTCCTGGAGAGTGTTTTATCTGTGAACTCAGGCTGCCAGATCATCGTTTCCGATGGAAGCATAATAAGCTTTTTCTGCTTCTGCCGGAGGGATGTGGCCCAGCCTTTCCAGCAATCGTCGATTATTATACCAGTCCACCCACGTGAGTGTGGCCAGTTCCACTTCTGCACGGTTTTTCCAGCTCTTACGGTGTATTACCTCCGCTTTGTAAAGACCATTGATGCTCTCCGCCATCGCGTTGTCATACGAGTCGCCTGTACTTCCTGTTGATGCCAGTAATCCGGCTTCCTTAAGCCGCTGTGTGTAGGCCAGCGATACATACTGAGAACCTTT
>NZ_MIIV01000535.1:0-44192 GCF_001743015.1 Shigella sp. FC1567 | reverse complement strand
TTTCTGGTGCGTACCGGGCTGAGAGGCGGTGTAAGTGAACTGTAGTTGCCATGTTTTACGGCAATGAGAGCAGAGATAGCGCTGATGTCCGGCAGTGCTTTTGCCGTTACGCACCACGCCTTCAGTAGCGGAGCAGGAAGGACATCTGATGGAAATGGAAGCCACGCAAGCACCTTAAAATCACCATCATACACTAAATCAGTAAGTTGGCAGCATTACCCTTATCCCGTTAGCACTACCGGAAAATTACCCGCTGCCGGGGATTATAGCGGTATTGCTACCATACATGTCGAACTGGAGTAACAGTCATGAAGCGAACAATACTTGCGTTATGCCTGCTGCCTCTTTCCTTTTCGTCATTCGCGGCAACCACGGATTTAGGGCCGAAAGGAACATTGAAATTCACCCTTAAAATCAGCCAGGGTGCTTGCGAACTGGTGAAAGACAGCGTTGAGGTTGACATGGGCACCGCGGTTCTCAAAAAGCCGGTAAGAATCGGAACGGAAATTAATCCCACTCCTTTTTCCATCGGCCTGAAAAACTGTAGCGAAGTGGTCAGAGCCTACGTGACTATGGACGGTACACCCAATGCAGACGACTCAAATCTTTTTGCGCTGGATGCGGGTGGCGCTACAGGCGTTGGGCTGAAAATCAAAACCGCTGCTGGAGTACAACAGTTCCCGGAAAATACAACGCCGATACCGGTTGAGTTTGCAATTAACGGTGATGGCGCACATCAACTGAACTATATCGCCAGCTACGTGCCTATTCGCGCCGATGCAACTATTGGTCGCGCAGATGCAACGGTCGACTTTACTGTACAGTACAGTACGAATAATTTCACATCTTAAGGGCCAGTTAACTGGCCCTTTTTACTGCTTTTTGTAACGCTAAAGTCTCTTTTCAAACTTGCATTTTTGTAAATTTGTGCTTCATGCACACTCTTTCCCCACACTTTTTCGCTTTGCTGTGGTCTACTTATTCGCGCGTGTAGATTTTACTTATCTGACTACCTCCGCACTTTTCCCCTGCCGGGCCTGAAAAGCCGCTAAGCAGGGTGTTATCACCTGTTTGTCCAGGGTTTGTTTGCATGAGATACATCAAATCGATTACACAGCAGAAGCTGAGCTTTTTGCTTGCAATCTATATTGGCCTTTTTATGAATGGCGCGGTTTTTTATCGCCGCTTCGGCAGCTATGCGCACGATTTTACCGTCTGGAAAGGCGTTTCTGCTGTTGTTGAACTGGCCGCCACCGTACTGGTGACCTTCTTTTTACTACGTCTTCTATCGCTGTTTGGCCGCCGCAGCTGGCGTATTCTGGCGTCGCTGGTGGTGCTCTTTTCCGCAGGTGCCAGCTATTACATGACCTTCCTTAATGTGGTCATTGGTTATGGCATCATCGCTTCCGTCATGACCACCGATATCGACCTGTCAAAAGAAGTTGTTGGTCTGAACTTTATTCTCTGGTTAATCGCCGTTAGTGCATTGCCTCTTATCCTTATCTGGAATAACCGCTGTCGCTACACCTTGCTCCGACAACTGCGAACCCCAGGGCAGCGTATTCGCAGCCTGGCGGTCGTCGTACTGGCGGGTATTATGGTTTGGGCACCGATTCGTTTGCTGGATATCCAGCAGAAGAAAGTGGAGAGGGCGACCGGCGTTGATTTGCCGAGTTATGGCGGTGTCGTAGCGAACTCTTATCTGCCATCAAACTGGCTTTCTGCGTTGGGGCTGTATGCCTGGGCGCGGGTCGATGAATCTTCCGATAATAATTCATTGCTTAATCCGGCGAAGAAGTTTACATACCAGGCTCCACAAAACGTTGATGATACTTATGTCGTGTTTATCATCGGTGAAACCACGCGTTGGGACCATATGGGTATTTTCGGCTATGAGCGTAATACCACGCCGAAACTGGCCCAGGAGAAAAATCTGGCGGCGTTCCGTGGTTACTCCTGTGATACCGCAACCAAACTCTCACTGCGTTGCATGTTTGTACGTCAGGGGGGCGCGGAAGATAATCCGCAGCGCACATTAAAAGAACAGAACATTTTCGCGGTTCTGAAGCAGTTAGGATTCAGTTCTGACCTCTACGCTATGCAGAGCGAAATGTGGTTCTACAGCAACACGATGGCGGACAACATTGCTTATCGTGAGCAGATTGGTGCGGAGCCACGTAATCGTGGCAAGCCGGTAGATGATATGTTGCTGGTAGACGAAATGCAGCAATCGCTAGGGCGCAACCCGGATGGTAAGCATCTGATCATTCTGCATACCAAAGGTTCGCATTTTAACTACACCCAGCGTTATCCGCGTAGCTTCGCGCAGTGGAAGCCGGAATGTATTGGTGTTGATAGCGGCTGTACCAAAGCGCAGATGATCAACTCCTATGACAACTCGGTGACCTATGTGGATCACTTTATCTCCAGCGTGATTGATCAGGTTCGCGATAAGAAAGCGATTGTGTTCTACGCAGCTGACCACGGTGAGTCAATTAATGAACGCGAGCACCTGCACGGCACGCCGCGTGAATTGGCACCGCCGGAGCAGTTCCGCGTACCGATGATGGTCTGGATGTCAGATAAATATCTGGAAAATCCGGCCAATGCGCAGGCATTTGCGCAGCTGAAAAAAGAAGCCGACATGAAAGTGCCACGCCGTCACGTAGAGCTGTACGATACCATCATGGGTTGTCTTGGCTATACTTCACCGGATGGTGGAATTAACGAAAACAACAACTGGTGTCACATCCCGCAGGCAAAAGAGGCAGCGGCTAACTAAGCGGCCTGCTGACTTTCTCGCCGATCAAAAGGCATTTTGCTATTAAGGGATTGACGAGGGCGTATCTGCGCAGTAAGATGCGCCCCGCATTCGGTGATTGGCGCAGCCTGGTAGCGCACTTCGTTCGGGACGAAGGGGTCGAGGTTCGAATCCTCTATCACCGACCAAATTCGAAAAGCCTGCTCAGCGAGCAGGCTTTTTTGCATTTGAAGCCCATGAGGATGAGAACCTCCGGGGGCTGGGAGGTTCGACTCGACGTAGGCCTGATAAGACGCGCCAGCGTCGCATCAGGCAACGGCACCGCACTTATTGTCGGATGCGGCGCGACCGCCTTATTCGACCAACACACCACACATTTTCCTGCCAACTTTGCGCCCCATATCTCACTATCCATTAACGGATTTGTGACAGAAACCATTGTCTTTTTTTTATATTTGCTTAAATCTTTTTTTGCGTTACTTATGGCTGGCGCTGGCATTTTCCGCTGTGCGTTTTAGCGTTCATGGTATTAATCGCTCAGATATCCACCTTTTCCTCAGATTTTTTTCATTAAATGCATAAAACTTAATCACCAAATGTTGCTAAATATTAAGCTGATTGTTCTGGTTATGTTGGAGTAGCACAAATTTCTCTGCTGCAAATAGCTGTTTGAAGTTTTTTAATCTTTGTTTGTGGGTTCTCACCGTTGGTGTAAATCCCGGTTGGCTGTATTGACGTTTTCACATTCTGTTGACAGATTGTAGGTCACGAGGGGCATTTTATGGAGGATCCGCACTGTTACACTGATGTTAATTAGTACGGCATCCCCACCTCATAACGTTGACCCGACCGGGCAAAAAACAAAAAAGGTCAGGTAGCGACAACCCACTGCAAAGGGTTAAAACAACAAACATCACAATTGGAGCAGAATAATGCGTATTTCCTTGAAAAAGTCAGGGATGCTGAAGCTTGGTCTCAGCCTGGTGGCTATGACCGTCGCAGCAAGTGTTCAGGCTAAAACTCTGGTTTATTGCTCAGAAGGCTCTCCGGAAGGGTTTAACCCGCAGCTGTTTACCTCCGGCACCACCTATGACGCCTCTTCCGTACCGCTTTATAACCGCCTGGTTGAATTTAAAATCGGCACCACTGAAGTGATACCGGGCCTCGCTGAAAAGTGGGAAGTCAGCTAAGACGGTAAAATCTATACCTTCCATCTGCGTAAAGGTGTGAAGTGGCACGACAATAAAGAATTCAAACCGACGCGTGAACTGAACGCCGATGACGTGGTGTTCTCGTTCGACCGTCAGAAAAACGCGCAAAACCCGTACCATAAAGTCTCTGGCGGCAGCTACGAATACTTCGAAGGCATGGGCTTGCCGGAGCTGATCAGTGAAGTGAAAAAGGTGGACGACAACACAGTTCAGTTCGTACTGACTCGCCCGGAAGCGCCGTTCCTCGCTGATCTGGCAATGGACTTCGCCTCTATTCTGTCAAAAGAATATGCTGATGCGATGATGAAAGCCGGTACACCGGAAAAACTGGACCTCAACCCAATCGGAACCGGTCCGTTCCAGTTACAGCAGTACCAAAAAGATTCCCGTATCCGCTACAAAGCGTTTGATGGCTACTGGGGCACCAAACCGCAGATCGATACGCTGGTCTTCTCTATTACCCCTGATGCTTCCGTGCGTTACGCGAAATTGCAGAAGAATGAATGCCAGGTGATGCCGTACCCGAACCCGGCAGATATCGCTCGCATGAAGCAGGATAAATCCATCAACCTGATGGAAATGCCGGGGCTGAACGTCGGCTACCTCTCGTATAACGTGCAGAAAAAACCGCTGGATGACGTGAAAGTTCGCCAGGCACTGACCTACGCGGTGAACAAAGACGCGATCATCAAAGCGGTTTATCAGGGCGCGGGTGTATCAGCGAAAAACCTGATCCCGCCAACCATGTGGGGCTATAACGACGACGTTCAGGATTACACCTACGATCCTGAAAAAGCGAAAGCCTTGCTGAAAGAAGCGGGTCTGGAAAAAGGTTTCTCCATCGACCTGTGGGCGATGCCGGTACAACGTCCGTATAACCCGAACGCTCGCTGCATGGCGGAGATGATTCAGGCAGACTGGGCGAAAGTGGGCGTGCAGGCCAAAATCGTCACCTACGAATGGGGTGAGTACCTCAAGCGTGCGAAAGATGGCGAACATCAGACGGTAATGATGGGCTGGACTGGCGATAACGGGGACCCGGATAACTTCTTCGCCACCCTGTTCAGCTGCGCCGCCTCTGAACAAGGTTCTAACTACTCAAAATGGTGCTACAAACCGTTTGAAGATCTGATTCAACCGGCGCGTGCTACCGACGACCATAACAAACGCGTTGAACTGTACAAGCAATCGCAGGTGGTGATGCACGATCAGGCTCCGGCACTGATCATCGCTCACTCCACCGTGTTTGAACCGGTACGCAAAGAAGTCAAAGGCTATGTGGTTGATCCATTAGGCAAACATCACTTCGAAAATGTCTCTATCGAATAATTAAAAGCCATACAAGACTGATGGTAAAGGCAAAACTGCCTGATGTGCTCCGCTTATCAGGCCTACGAAAATTCTGCAATGTATTGAATTTACACGATTTTGTAGGCCGGATAAGGCGTTAACGCCGCATCCGGCATAAACAAAGCGCACTTTGTCAACAATCTGTATACCCGGTGGCGCTGTGCCTCTGCGTGCAGCGCATCCGGCAGCAATACTTCATTCTCTGTCCGACAAGGGCGGGAATTGATTTGTGAGCAATACAGACACGCAGTTCCAGGCTGCGGGTCACTATAGAGAATCCGGGTTATGTTGCAGTTTATTCTCCGACGTTTGGGACTCGTCATCCCCACGTTTATCGGTATTACCCTTCTCACATTTGCCTTTGTCCACATGATCCCGGGCGATCCGGTGATGATCATGGCAGGCGAACGTGGGATCTCCCCTGAGCGTCACGCGCAGCTGCTGGCTGAACTCGGCTTAGATAAACCGATGTGGCAGCAGTATCTCCATTACATTTGGGGCGTAATGCACGGCGATCTAGGCATTTCAATGAAAAGCCGAATTCCAGTATGGGAAGAGTTCGTGCCGCGCTTTCAGGCCACGCTGGAACTTGGCGTCTGCGCGATGATTTTTGCTACGGCAGTCGGTATTCCGGTTGGTGTGCTGGCTGCGGTTAAACGCGGTTCCATTTTCGATCACACTGCAGTTGGCCTGGCGCTGACCGGCTACTCGATGCCGATCTTCTGGTGGGGCATGATGCTGATCATGCTGGTTTCGGTGCACTGGAACCTGACGCCCGCCTCCGGTCGCGTGAGCGATATGGTGTTCCTCGATGACTCCAATCCGTTAACCGGTTTTATGCTAATCGACACCGCCATCTGGGGTGAAGACGGCAACTTTATCGATGCCGTCGCCCATATGATCTTGCCTGCCATTGTGCTGGGTACTATTCCGCTGGCGGTCATTGTGCGTATGACACGCTCCTCGATGCTGGAAGTGCTGGGCGAGGATTACATCCGCACCGCGCGCGCCAAAGGGCTAACCCGCATGCGGGTGATTATCGTCCATGCGCTGCGTAACGCGATGCTGCCGGTGGTGACCGTTATCGGCCTGCAGGTGGGAACATTGCTGGCGGGGGCGATTCTGACCGAAACCATCTTCTCGTGGCCCGGTCTGGGACGCTGGTTGATTGACGCACTGCAACGCCGCGACTATCCGGTAGTGCAGGGCGGCGTATTGCTGGTGGCGACGATGATTATCCTCGTCAACTTGCTGGTCGATCTGCTGTACGGCGTGGTGAACCCGCGTATTCGTCATAAGAAGTAAGGGGACATCATGTCACAGGTTACTGAAAATAAAGTGATTAGCGCACCGGTGCCGATGACCCCGTTACAGGAGTTCTGGCACTATTTTAAACGCAACAAAGGCGCGGTCGTCGGGCTGGTTTACGTCGTCATCGTGCTGTTCATCGCGATCTTTGCCAACTGGATTGCACCCTATAACCCGGCGGAACAGTTCCGCGATGCACTGCTCGCCCCGCCAGCCTGGCAGGAAGGCGGCAGCATGGCGCACTTGCTGGGCACCGATGACGTAGGCCGTGATATGCTGTCGCGCCTGATGTACGGTGCGCGCCTGTCGCTGCTGGTTGGCTGTCTGGTAGTTGTGTTATCGCTGATTATGGGCGTTATTCTCGGCCTGATCGCCGGTTACTTTGGCGGCCTAGTCGATAACATCATTATGCGCGTGGTCGATATCATGCTGGCGCTGCCAAGTCTGCTGCTGGCGCTGGTGCTGGTGGCAATTTTCGGCCCGTCGATTGGTAACGCCGCGCTGGCACTGACCTTCGTTGCCTTGCCGCACTATGTGCGCTTAACCCGCGCCGCCGTGCTGGTGGAAGTTAACCGCGATTACGTCACCGCGTCTCGCGTGGCGGGTGCCGGGGCGATGCGTCAGATGTTTATTAACATCTTCCCGAACTGCCTTGCGCCGCTGATTGTTCAGGCGTCGCTCGGTTTCTCTAACGCCATTCTCGATATGGCTGCTCTTGGTTTCCTCGGCATGGGGGCACAGCCGCCAACGCCGGAGTGGGGCACCATGCTCTCCGACGTGTTGCAGTTCGCGCAAAGCGCCTGGTGGGTCGTGACCTTCCCGGGTCTGGCGATCCTGCTGACGGTGCTGGCATTTAACCTGATGGGTGACGGTCTGCGTGACGCGCTCGATCCCAAACTGAAGCAGTAAGAGGTTCGAGATGGCGTTATTAAATGTAGATAAATTATCGGTGCATTTCGGCGACGAAAGCGCACCGTTCCGCGCCGTAGACCGCATCAGCTACAGCGTAAAACAGGGCGAAGTGGTTGGGATTGTGGGTGAGTCCGGCTCCGGTAAGTCGGTCAGTTCCCTGGCGATTATGGGGCTGATTGATTATCCGGGCCGCGTAATGGCGGAAAAACTGGTGTTTAACGGTCAGGATTTGCAGCGTATATCAGAAAAAGAGCGCCGCAACCTGGTGGGTGCCGAAGTGGCGATGATCTTCCAGGACCCGATGACCAGCCTTAACCCGTGCTACACCGTGGGTTTCCAGATCATGGAAGCGATTAAGGTGCATCAGGGCGGCAACAAAAGTACCCGCCGTCAGCGGGCGATTGACCTGCTGAATCAGGTCGGTATTCCCGATCCGGCTTCGCGTCTGGATGTTTACCCGCATCAGCTTTCCGGCGGCATGAGCCAGCGCGTGATGATCGCCATGGCGATTGCCTGTCGACCAAAACTGCTGATTGCCGATGAGCCGACCACCGCGCTGGACGTGACCATTCAGGCGCAAATCATCGAACTACTGCTGGAGCTACAGCAGAAAGAGAACATGGCGCTGGTGTTGATTACCCATGACCTGGCGCTGGTGGCGGAAGCTGCGCATAAAATCATTGTGATGTATGCAGGCCAGGTGGTGGAAACGGGCGATGCGCACGCCATCTTCCATGCGCCGCGTCACCCGTATACTCAGGCATTGCTGCGTGCGCTGCCAGAATTTGCTCAGGACAAAGAACGTCTGGCGTCGTTGCCAGGTGTCGTTCCCGGCAAGTACGACCGCCCGAACGGCTGCCTGCTTAACCCGCGCTGCCCCTATGCCACTGACAGATGTCGCGCTGAAGAACCGGCGCTGAATATGCTCGCTGACGGGCGTCAGTCCAAATGCCATTACCCACTTGATGATGCCGGGAGGCCGACACTATGAGTACGCAAGAGGCCACCCTGCAACAACCGCTGTTGCAGGCTATCGACCTGAAAAAACATTATCCGGTGAAGAAAGGCATGTTCGCGCCGGAACGTCTGGTTAAAGCGCTGGATGGCGTTTCGTTTAACCTTGAACGTGGCAAAACGCTGGCAGTAGTGGGCGAATCTGGCTGCGGTAAATCGACCCTCGGTCGGTTGCTGACGATGATTGAAACGCCCACCGGTGGCGAGCTGTATTACCAGGGGCAGGATCTGCTTAAGCACGATCCGCAGGCGCAGAAGCTGCGTCGGCAGAAAATCCAGATCGTCTTCCAGAACCCTTACGGTTCGCTGAATCCGCGTAAAAAAGTCGGGCAAATTCTTGAAGAGCCGCTGCTGATCAACACCAGCTTAAGCAAAGAACAGCGTCGGGAAAAAGCCCTGTCGATGATGGCGAAAGTCGGCCTGAAAACCGAGCACTATGACCGCTATCCGCATATGTTCTCCGGCGGTCAGCGTCAGCGTATCGCCATCGCCCGTGGTCTGATGCTCGACCCGGATGTGGTGATTGCCGATGAACCGGTTTCCGCGCTGGATGTTTCAGTGCGCGCGCAGGTGCTGAATCTGATGATGGATTTGCAGCAGGAGTTGGGGCTGTCTTATGTCTTTATCTCCCACGACCTGTCGGTGGTGGAGCACATTGCTGATGAAGTGATGGTGATGTACCTGGGCCGCTGCGTGGAGAAGGGAACGAAAGACCAAATCTTCAATAACCCGCGCCATCCGTACACTCAGGCGCTACTTTCCGCGACGCCGCGCCTGAACCCGGACGATCGCCGCGAGCGCATCAAGCTCAGCGGTGAACTACCAAGCCCACTGAATCCACCGCCGGGTTGCGCCTTCAACGCCCGCTGTCGTCGGCGCTTCGGCCCCTGCACCCAGTTGCAGCCGCAGCTAAAAGACTACGGCGGTCAACTGGTAGCTTGTTTTGCTGTTGATCAGGATGAAAATCCGCAGCGTTAACTCACAAAACCGGGGCCATGCGCTCCGGTTTACTCAATCAGCTTCAACAGTGGCGACAAGCATAGCAAAATGCCGTAAAGCAGAATTAGCCAGGCTTTAAATCCGCGAAGTTTTTCCAGTTGTGCGACTTTATAGATCAGGAAAAACGGAATGAGGCACGACACAATGCCATATAACGGGCTTCCCAACTGAAAGAACACCAGCACCGATACACGAAACGAAACCCAAATCGTCAACGTAATGACGATAAAAGCGCAGATCGCCAGAGTCAGCATGCGTGAGTTAATTTTCTTGGTATCAATAATTCGGCTTAACAGATTGAGAATAATGCCTTTAATAGCCTCGTGGAAACCGAGATAAATGCCAAAGAATGCGGTCAGTACGGCAAAGATATTCAGCACCGTAGAGGTGATATGAATGATATGTCCAGGGATCACCTGCGCGGCCAGTGCCAGTGCCGAGATATTTTGTTCAAAGGCAGAAACGGCTTCTTCGTGGCTAATTGAGAAGGTAAACGAAAAGGCAAAAAACAGGATCACCGCGATGAGCGTGATATAACTAATTCGGTGGGTACGCAGCGCGAGCCGGGTTGCCAGTACTTTATCTGCTTCCCGTTTACGATAGGCAATATTCATTGGGTTAAGTACCTGAATAAATACCGCAGAAAAGAAGCAAAATGGAATTGTAAGCAGGACATCGCGGAAAAAGACGGAGGCTTGCGGGAAGGCGGTTATATTGGCGAAATTCCAGTGCGGGATCATCGCAAAACCGAACACGACAATAATCCCTACTTTGACCACCACCATTGGCCCGGAAATCTTAAACAGTAATCGTTCACCACCAGACGCAATCGCTACCAGTACGGCGAAAATAGCGACTTTATAAAGTAGAGATTGTGAAAGATCGGCATCGGTTAAACCGAAGGTTTTCAGGTACGAGGCGCTGTCGAAAACCACGGAGAGAGAGTAGATAAAAATCCCGTGGATAATCATCAAAAAGTAGATAACCCCGAGGAAAATTCCCCAGTTCTTCCCCAGGTAATGACTGATAATATCGGTGTAGTCATTACAGGAATCGCTTTCAGAAAGGGTTTTTAAATAAATGTCCTGCACTACCCAGGTGGCAGGATAAGCAATGATCGCTGCGGTAATAAATACCCAAATTCCCTTCAAGCCAATTTGTACTGGCATCAGCACGGTTCCGGCACCAATCGCCATGCCTATGCATAATAAAACCCAGCCGAAGTCGTAGCGTGTAAACGGCAATTTCTGATTGTGTTTCGATAGTGTGTTGTGCTGCATAAAGTCCTGTCCAGAAAGAAGTCGGCCTCGCAAAAATGAATAAACCCAGTTTCTCTTGCGCAACAGGTGGAGAAGTCGAATACGCAGTATGTAAAAAATGAGGCAACAGATTCACTGGGGAGGTCGCGAGGAGGCGCAATTCTACAAAATTGCGCATTTCACTACCAGTCTGGAGTCAGCCCGGATATGAACTGCAACTATTGCAAATAAAGAAATTAAGCTGGAAGGCATCGCGCAATGAGGAAGATTGCCGGGTGCTGACAGTAAAAAGCAATCGTAAAATCAGCGGCAAGCCGAAAGGGTTCCGGTGAGGCGCAATGTTGCGGGGGCTTTATCCCTGGTGGCATTGGTTGCTGGAGAGAGAAAACCCCCGCACGTTGCAGGTATGCACCTGACAACATCACGGGGGCTAATCTTGAACCCAAACAACTCAAGAATAGCCGCGAAACGTTGGCATTACAACACAGGCGGCTATATGACGCTCGCAGAACTGGGCATGGCCTTCTGGCATGATTTAGCGGCTCCGGTCATTGCTGGCATTCTTGCCAGTATGATCGTGAACTGGCTGAATAAGCGGAAGTAACGTGTCATGCGGGCGTCAGGCTGCCGTAATGGCAATTTGCGCCCGGATCAGGCCGCAGAGGTTAAACTCTGCGGCCTTTTTCGTGCTTACTGCGGGTAAGGCACCCAGTCGCCGCCGTTCAGGCGAACGTACGGTTTATCCTGGTATTGAATAACTACTGCATTTGAGTTCTCGGAGACCGGTGCTGTTTGTGGCAACCCACTGGTGAGTTTTTTCCAGTCAACATTGTCTTCGGTGAAAATCTTGCCATCAAGAACGCGAACCACCAGATCGGAGATAGCCAGGAAGCTGCTCGGTTGGTCGATGACAATCGGTGCCCCCTGATGTGGTGCCTTCATGCCGAAGAATTTCACCCCAACGGGGACGTCTGTGATAGACGGGCTAGGGATATCACGTAGGCCAGATACCTGCATTCTGTCGCCCTTCAGCGCGCCGCCGTGTTCCGGCACCACGACCACCATCACTTTACGACCCGATTTCTCCAGTTCAGTAAAGAAGGCGTCCAGTTCATCAAAGAATTTCTGCGCCCGCGCTTTGTAATCCGCTGTTTTGCTGACCCCCGGATAATGGTTGCCGTCATGCAGTGGAAGCGTGTTGTAGAACGTGGCACTACGGCTGTTTTTATCTTTTTCGGTAACGTCCAGCCAGCGGTTAAGCACGGTGGTATCGTCATAAACCGGCGAACCATCAAAGCCCAGCAAAATAACCGGCAGATTTGTTTGATCCATCAATTCAGTCTGCATGCCGCCATTTTCGCGAACTTCTTTCAAAAAACCGCCGAACTGGCCGTTATGTCCCATCATCAGGTGCTGGGTAAAGCCCAGTTTCGAAAGGTTATCAAACAGATAGCAGTCGTTATTTGCCGGTTGATACAGATTAGTGTGCGAAGTCTGCCCGCAGCTGGCGCGCAGTAAACGGATCGCCGCCGGGCCACTGTAGGAGGTGGCGGAGTTAAAGTTCTTGAACTCAATATCGAAATGCGACCACAGTGGATGCGACATCAACCCGGCGGCTTCTATATCCGACCAGGAAAGCGAACAGATGTTAATCACCAGTAGTTCAAATGGCTGAGCATCAGCGGGCAGCGAAGACGGGAAGGTCGATTTACGTTTCGCCTCCGCGTTATAGAAATTATTCAGCCAGGCGTTAAGGTTCGCCGTTGTTGGCGGTGTAGTTTGTGCGGGCATATCACCCACTACCGGTGCGCCACCCGTCGTCTCAACGGTTGCCGCTGCGTTACCACCCGTCGTTGTTACAGTGGTCGTCGGTTGTCCGGCTGGCCACAAGGAGAAACTTGGTCCCGCCAGGGTAAGTACGTTCAGCCATAGCAGTATGGCAACCACAAAAACGGTAATGCGAATCCATTGTGACAGGAATAACCAGGCCACTAATAAAACAAAAATGGCCCCAATCATCTGCCAGTTAATAAAGCGTGTGACAAGGTCGATTAAATAATCGGTACTGAACCCCGCCACCTGCGAACCCTGGCTCATTATGCTTTCCGGGCCAGGCAACCAGGTGTCATGCCAGAACAAAGCAAAGCCGATCGGCAGGGCAATCCAGTGGCGCAAGCGATGCAGGCTGTAGCGCGGAATGGGCATCAGCAGAAACGCGGCAAACACCAAATTGAGGAGCGGATGGAAGTTAAGATATCCCGCCCACAACAGGCCGAACTTAACCAGAAAATAGAAGTTCCAGCCGGAAAGGCCGCGCCAGTATTGCCAGAGGGAAGAAGGCATGGCGGTATTTTGCGTAAATTGAGTCATTTTTTGGTTGCCCTGGCTTTTTCCGTGCGGCGTAATGTCCCGGCTGGTTTAACATAACGAGGTTTAGCAAAGAACAAACGTAAGGTGTCGCGAATGCGTCGCAAAGAGTGCCGCGCCAGATAGCCCAGCGGGAAAAATATCAGTGCGCAAACGACAATAATTTCAATGATATCGCTGATGGTCATCATGATGAGCGCTCCACAGCATCATCTAACAGTCGCATGGGTTCTGGTATTCGTCGCCAGTGGCGACCATCGTGCTCGGCATTGATGACCGGTTTAGAACTTTGCGTTAAAGGCAGCGGCATGCCCCATTGTTCTGGGGCAAGCAGGCGCATCTGCACCAGCTCGGCACTGATTTGATCATCTTCAAACCAGACCATACGGTTTGAGAAAATGTCGCCAGTAGGCAATGGGAAAATATGATTCAACGCGGTATCCAGATCGTTAATCCGACAGAATGAGAGAAACAGCACCAGCCGATTACCGCCAATGGTCATGATATCGCCGGTACGGTTAGGGCGACACAGCGTCAGGGCTTGTTCAACGCGGATACCCGGTACCGGACGTAGGGCAACCAGAACGCCTTTACCGTGGGCAGGTAATAGAGGGTTATTCATCATGTTGTTGACGGCATTACAGAACACATCCCACTTCTGGAAACCACGCAGTTTGAGCGGCTGGGTCATTGACAGCAAGGTAGTGATATCTTCCGGCACATAGCGACTAAACTTCTGCCCTTGCACGCTTTCGATCATCGTCAGACAACGGGAGAGTGGCGCATTCCACGGAATAACCATATTTGCACCGCAGGCCAATAACAAACGTTCATCGGTGGCGCGCAGGCTAGCGGTATTTTCCCGCACGAGGATTTTCATCGCACTACCGCGCTGGCGACGCAGGGTATGAATGCTGCGGGCCAGTGGCTCGATTTGCGCATTTTGCTGTAAAGAAAAGACCACCGTCGCCGCCTGAGCGGTACGGGCTTCATTGAACAGGACTTCGTTATTGTTGAACAGTTGCCAGTGTTCCGATAGCGGCGGCGCACCTTCCAGTACAGCAACATTACTCAGAATGCGTTTTTCGTCGCTGCGTGGTTGGATCTCCGCCTCTTCGCTTTGAACTAATGTCCAGATACCATTTTGTTGCTGAACGCTAAGCTGCTGACGGGCGCTGACCCCTTTTTCGTTGCACCAGAAGGCAATATCCAGCAAATGTTGGTCACCCTGAAAACGCAAACTGGCAAGACCAAAAAGTGAACGGTATTCCTCAAGCAACAATGAAAATTGTTTATCGTTATTATTTCCGGGATTAATTACCAAAAGCGAACAATGGGTTAACCTGCTCCATTTATTCATTTTATCCAACCATGAGCGAAGCCGCTCGGCAGGAATGTTTTGCCATGCGTTATTTGCGCAAACAAGAATAAAAAGGTAATTATGGGGATCAATAGAACACTGCAAATCACGGGTCAAATAGTATAGACCTTTTTCATGATTTAGCATTGAAAATAATTTTATTTTTTCCGGCCCTTGATAATCATCTAATTGAAAGATTTTCGCCGGATCGCTGTCCATGCTAATGACCGCGACGTGTGCGGTTTCAGCCTGGGATGCAATTGTTTGATTCGCCAGACTGATAGCATCTTCATGGCGATCGACGTTAAACCACCAGACGCCGCCTGCTGGCATATGTCGCAGCTCATCCCATAATGATGAGATACCGATAGAGAATACAGGGCCCACAATGTCCCTCATGTCACCATTTTGTCTGATTATCAGTTTACTAGCGAAAGCTAAGAAATAAACCTACCATTGAAATTAAAACTTATCAGATTTAGCATGTGAATCAATTTAGAAGATCACAAGACGTGTGATTTTAGTCTTTTCGTTTTTAACTTTTTCTGTTGCGTAACGGAAAGTCAAAAAGTGAGCAAATTCCCGTCTCGCCGTAAACAATAAACCGGCGAAATGCTCACGGTTAGAATTGTCTCATGAACGGTACGGTTATTTCATAGGGATCAAGCAAAATGAATAACAATGAACCAGATACTCTGCCTGATCCCGCGATAGGCTATATCTTCCAGAATGATATTGTGGCGTTAAAGCAGGCATTTTCACTGCCTGATATTGATTATGCCGATATTTCCCAACGCGAACAGTTGGCCGCGGCATTAAAACGCTGGCCGTTGCTGGCAGAGTTTGCGCAACAAAAGTAGGGGATTGGTGAATGGCCGTACTGGGATTGCAGGGGGTGCGGGGAGGCGTGGGGACAACAACCATCACCGCCGCATTAGCCTGGTCATTACAAATGTTGGGAGAAAATGTCCTGGTGGTCGATGCCTGCCCGGACAACTTGTTGCGCCTGTCATTTAATGTTGATTTTACCCACCGTCAGGGCTGGGCCAGAGCGATGCTGGATGGCCAGGACTGGCGTGACGCTGGGTTGCGCTACACCTCGCAGCTCGATTTGCTGCCTTTTGGTCAGTTATCCATTGAAGAACAAGAAAATCCACAGCACAGGCAAACCCGGCTGAGCGATATTTGCTCCGGCTTACAGCAACTAAAAGCCAGCGGGCGTTACCAGTGGATTTTAATCGACTTACCGCGTGATGCCTCGCAGATAACCCACCAGCTGCTGAGTTTGTGCGATCACTCGCTGGCAATCGTCAATGTGGATGCCAACTGCCATATCCGACTGCATCAGCAAGCGCTGCCGGATGGCGCACATATTTTGATTAATGACTTCCGTATTGGCAGTCAGGTTCAGGACGATATTTACCAGCTTTGGTTGCAAAGCCAGCGCCGATTACTGCCGATGCTCATTCATCGTGATGAAGCGATAGCTGAATGCCTGGCGGCTAAGCAACCAGTAGGTGAATATCGCAGTGATGCGCTGGCGGCTGAAGAGATACTGACGCTGGCGAACTGGTGCCTGTTGAACTACTCCGGGCTGAAAACGCCAGTCGGGAGTGCATCATGAGTATCCTGACCCGGTGGTTGCTTATCCCGCCGGTCAACGCGCGGCTTATCGGGCGTTATCGCGATTATCGTCGTCACGGTGCGTCGGCTTTCAGCGCGACGCTCGGCTGTTTCTGGATGATCCTGGCCTGGATTTTTATTCCGCTGGAGCACCCGCGCTGGCAGCGTATTCGCGCAGAACATAAAAACCTGTATCCGCATATCAACGCCTCGCGTCCGCTGGACCCGGTCCGTTATCTCATTCAAACATGCTGGTTACTGATCGGTACATCGCGCAAAGAAACGCCGAAACCGCGCAGGCGGGCATTTTCAGGTCTGCAGAATATTCGTGGACGTTACCATCAATGGATGAACGAGCTGCCTGAGCGCGTTAGCCATAAAACACAGCATCTTGATGAGAAAAAAGAGCTCGGTCATTTGAGTGCCGGGGCGCGGCGGTTGATCCTCGGTATCATCGTCACCTTCTCGCTGATTCTGGCGTTAATCTGCGTTACTCAACCGTTTAACCCGCTGGCGCAGTTTATCTTCCTGATGCTGCTGTGGGGTGTAGCGCTGATCGTACGGCGGATGCCGGGGCGCTTCTCGGCGCTAATGTTGATTGTGCTGTCGCTGACCGTTTCTTGCCGTTATATCTGGTGGCGTTACACCTCTACGCTGAACTGGGACGATCCGGTCAGCCTGGTGTGCGGGCTTATTCTGCTCTTCGCTGAAACGTACGCGTGGATTGTGCTGGTGCTCGGCTACTTCCAGGTCGTATGGCCGCTGAATCGTCAGCCGGTGCCATTGCCGAAAGATATGTCGCTGTGGCCGTCGGTGGATATCTTTGTCCCGACTTACAACGAAGATCTCAACGTGGTGAAAAATACCATTTACGCCTCGCTGGGTATCGACTGGCCGAAAGACAAACTGAACATCTGGATCCTCGATGACGGCGGCAGGGAAGAGTTTCGCCAGTTTGCGCAAAACGTGGGGGTGAAATATATCGCCCGCACCACTCATGAACATGCGAAAGCGGGCAACATCAACAATGCGCTGAAATATGCCAAAGGCGAGTTCGTATCGATTTTCGACTGCGACCACGTACCAACGCGATCGTTCCTGCAAATGACCATGGGCTGGTTCCTGAAAGAGAAACAGCTGGCGATGATGCAGACGCCGCACCACTTCTTCTCGCCGGACCCGTTTGAACGCAACCTGGGGCGTTTTCGTAAAACGCCGAACGAAGGCACGCTGTTCTATGGTCTGGTGCAGGATGGCAACGATATGTGGGACGCCACTTTCTTCTGCGGTTCCTGTGCAGTAATTCGTCGCAAACCATTGGATGAAATTGGCGGTATTGCTGTCGAAACGGTAACCGAAGATGCGCACACGTCTCTGCGCCTGCACCGTCGTGGCTACACCTCTGCATATATGCGTATTCCGCAGGCGGCGGGGCTGGCGACCGAAAGTCTGTCGGCGCATATCGGTCAGCGTATTCGCTGGGCACGCGGGATGGTGCAAATCTTCCGTCTCGATAACCCGCTTACCGGTAAAGGGCTGAAATTCGCCCAGCGGCTGTGCTACGTCAACGCCATGTTCCACTTCTTGTCGGGCATTCCACGACTGATCTTCCTGACTGCGCCGCTGGCGTTCCTGCTGCTTCATGCCTACATCATCTATGCGCCAGCGTTGATGATCGCCCTGTTCGTGCTGCCGCATATGATCCATGCCAGCCTGACCAACTCGAAGATCCAGGGCAAATATCGCCACTCTTTCTGGAGTGAAATCTACGAAACGGTGCTGGCGTGGTATATCGCACCACCGACGCTGGTGGCGCTGATTAACCCGCACAAAGGCAAATTTAACGTCACCGCCAAAGGTGGACTGGTGGAAGAAGAGTACGTCGACTGGGTGATCTCGCGGCCCTACATCTTCCTTGTTCTGCTCAACCTGGTGGGTGTTGCGGTCGGCATCTGGCGCTACTTCTATGGCCCGCCAACCGAGATGCTCACCGTGGTCGTCAGTATGGTGTGGGTGTTCTACAACCTGATTGTTCTTGGCGGCGCAGTTGCGGTATCGGTAGAAAGCAAACAGGTACGCCGATCGCACCGCGTGGAGATGACGATGCCCGCGGCAATTGCCCGCGAAGATGGTCACCTCTTTTCGTGTACCGTTCAGGATTTCTCCGACGGTGGTTTGGGGATCAAGATCAACGGTCAGGCGCAGATTCTGGAAGGGCAGAAAGTGAATCTGTTGCTTAAACGCGGTCAGCAGGAATACGTCTTCCCGACCCAGGTGGCGCGCGTGATGGGTAATGAAGTTGGGCTGAAATTAATGCCGCTCACCACCCAGCAACATATCGATTTTGTGCAGTGTACGTTTGCCCGTGCGGATACATGGGCGCTCTGGCAGGACAGCTACCCGGAAGATAAGCCGCTGGAAAGTCTGCTGGATATTCTGAAGCTCGGCTTCCGTGGCTACCGCCATCTGGCGGAGTTTGCGCCTTCTTCGGTGAAGGGCATATTCCGTGTGCTGACTTCTCTGGTTTCCTGGGTTGTATCGTTTATTCTGCGCCGCCCGGAGCGGAGCGAAACGGCACAACCATCGGATCAGGCTTTGGCTCAACAATGATGATAACGCGATGAAAAGAAAACTATTCTGGATTTGTGCAGTGGCTATGGGGATGAGTGCGTTCCCCTCTTTCATGACGCAGGCGACGCCAGCAACGCAACCACTGATCAATGCTGAGCCAGCTGTAGCCGCCCAGACGGAACAAAATCCGCAGGTGGGGCAAGTGATGCCGGGCGTGCAGGGCGCTGATGCGCCAGTCGTGGCGCAGAACGGTCCTTCGCGTGATGTGAAGCTGACCTTTGCGCAAATTGCGCCTCCGCCGGGTAGCATGGTGCTACGTGGCATTAACCCGAACGGCAGCATTGAGTTTGGTATGCGCAGCGATGAAGTGGTGACGAAGGCGATGCTCAACCTCGAATACATGCCATCGCCATCGTTACTGCCTGTCCAGTCGCAGTTAAAGGTTTATCTCAATGATGAGCTGATGGGCGTACTGCCAGTGACCAAAGAACAGTTGGGTAAAAAAACGCTGGCGCAAATGCCCATTAACCCACTGTTTATTACCGACTTCAACCGTGTGCGGCTGGAGTTTGTCGGCCATTATCAGGACGTGTGCGAAAACCCGGCCAGCACCACGCTTTGGCTGGATGTTGGGCGGAGCAGTGGACTGGATCTGACCTATCAGACCCTGAATGTGAAGAATGACCTGTCACACTTCCCGGTGCCATTCTTTGACCCGCGCGATAACCGTACTAACACCTTGCCGATGGTCTTTGCGGGTGCGCCGGATGTTGGGCTGCAACAAGCATCTGCCATTGTCGCCTCGTGGTTTGGTTCGCGTTCTGGCTGGCGTGGGCAGAACTTCCCGGTGCTCTATAACCAACTGCCGGATCGTAATGCCATTGTCTTTGCAACCAACGACAAACGGCCGGACTTCCTGCGCGATCATCCGGCGGTAAAAGCCCCGGTGATTGAGATGATCAACCATCCGCAGAATCCTTACGTCAAACTGCTGGTGGTGTTTGGTCGTGACGACAAAGACCTGTTGCAGGCAGCGAAAGGTATCGCTCAGGGTAACATTCTGTTCCGTGGTGAAAGCGTGGTAGTGAATGAAGTGAAACCGCTGCTACCGCGTAAGCCGTACGATGCGCCGAACTGGGTACGTACCGATCGTCCGGTCACATTTGGCGAACTGAAAACCTATGAAGAACAGTTACAATCCAGCGGTCTTGAGCCAGCAGCGATTAACGTTTCGCTAAACCTGCCGCCGGATCTCTACCTGATGCGCAGTACCGGCATTGATATGGATATTAATTACCGCTACACCATGCCGCCGGTGAAAGACAGTTCGCGGATGGATATCAGCCTGAATAACCAGTTCCTGCAATCCTTCAACCTGAGCAGCAAACAGGAGGCGAACCGCCTGCTGCTGCGGATTCCGGTATTACAAGGTTTGCTGGATGGCAAAACAGATGTCTCTATTCCGGCGCTGAAACTGGGCGCGACCAACCAGCTGCGCTTCGACTTTGAGTATATGAACCCGATGCCGGGCGGTTCGGTGGATAACTGTATTACCTTCCAGCCGGTGCAGAATCATGTGGTGATTGGTGACGACTCCACCATCGACTTCTCGAAGTATTACCACTTCATCCCGATGCCGGATCTACGCGCCTTTGCTAACGCGGGCTTCCCATTCAGCCGGATGGCGGATCTGTCGCAAACCATCACCGTGATGCCGAAAGCGCCTAACGAAGCACAGATGGAAACGTTGCTGAATACTGTTGGTTTTATCGGCGCACAGACGGGCTTCCCGGCGATTAATCTGACGGTGACCGATGATGGCAGCACCATTCAGGGCAAAGATGCCGACATCATGATCATCGGTGGTATCCCGGACAAACTGAAAGACGATAAGCAGATCGACCTATTGGTGCAGGCGACCGAAAGCTGGGTGAAAACACCGATGCGCCAGACCCCGTTCCCCGGCATTGTGCCGGACGAGAGCGATCGCGCGGCAGAAACCCGGTCAACGCTGACCTCTTCCGGTGCGATGGCGGCGGTGATTGGCTTCCAGTCGCCGTATAACGACCAGCGCAGCGTGATTGCGCTGTTGGCAGATAGCCCACGCGGTTATGAAATGCTTAACGATGCGGTGAACGATAGCGGCAAACGCGCCACCATGTTCGGTTCGGTCGCGGTGATCCGCGAGTCCGGTATCAACAGCCTACGTGTTGGCGACGTTTATTACGTAGGTCATCTGCCGTGGTTCGAGCGCGTGTGGTATGCGCTGGCAAACCATCCGATTCTGCTGGCGGTGCTGGCGGCTATCAGTGTGATATTGCTGGCATGGGTACTGTGGCGTCTGCTGCGAATTATTAGTCGTCGTCGTCTTAACCCGGATAACGAGTAATTGAAGATGAATGTGTTGCGTAGTGGAATCGTGACGATGCTGTTGTTGGCTGCCTTTAGTGTTCAGGCAGCCTGTACCTGGCCTGCCTGGGAGCAGTTTAAAAAGGATTACATCAGTCAGGAAGGGCGCGTCATCGACCCCAGCGACGCGCGCAAAATCACCACCTCCGAAGGGCAAAGTTACGGTATGTTCTTTGCCCTGGCGGCTAACGACCGTGCAGCTTTCGATAATATTCTCGACTGGACGCAGAACAATCTCGCTCAGGGTTCTTTAAAAGAACGTTTGCCCGCCTGGCTGTGGGGCAAGAAAGAGAACAGTAAGTGGGAAGTGCTGGACAGCAATTCGGCCTCCGATGGTGATGTCTGGATGGCCTGGTCGTTGCTGGAGGCGGGGCGTTTGTGGAAAGAGCAGCGTTATACCGACATCGGCAGCGCGTTGCTAAAACGTATCGCGCGGGAGGAAGTGGTGACGGTGCCTGGGCTGGGTTCCATGTTGTTACCGGGCAAAGTGGGTTTTGCTGAGGATAACAGCTGGCGTTTTAACCCCAGCTACCTGCCGCCGACGCTGGCGCAGTATTTCACCCGCTTTGGCGCGCCGTGGACTACGCTGCGCGAAACCAATCAACGTTTATTGCTGGAAACCGCCCCGAAAGGCTTTTCGCCAGACTGGGTGCGTTATGAGAAAGACAAAGGCTGGCAGCTAAAAGCCGAAAAAACATTGATCAGCAGCTACGACGCCATCCGCGTTTACATGTGGGTAGGCATGATGCCTGACAGCGATCCGCAGAAAGCGCGGATGCTCAACCGGTTTAAACCGATGGCGACATTCACTGAGAAAAACGGTTATCCGCCGGAAAAAGTGGATGTGGCTACGGGGAAAGCGCAGGGTAAAGGACCAGTCGGTTTTTCTGCCGCCATGCTGCCCTTTTTACAAAACCGCGATGCGCAGGCCGTTCAGCGTCAGCGCGTGGCCGATAACTTTCCCGGCAGCGATGCCTATTACAACTATGTGCTGACCCTGTTTGGACAAGGCTGGGATCAACACCGTTTCCGCTTCTCGACAAAAGGTGAGTTATTACCTGACTGGGGCCAGGAATGCGCAAATTCACACTAAACATATTCACGCTTTCCCTCGGTCTGGCCGTCATGCCGATGGTCGAGGCAGCACCAACCGCTCAGCAACAGTTGCTGGAGCAAGTTCGGTTAGGCGAAGCGACCCATCGTGAAGATCTGGTGCAACAGTCGTTATATCGGCTGGAACTTATTGATCCGAATAACCCGGACGTCGTTGCCGCCCGTTTCCGTTCTTTGTTACGTTAGGGCGATATTGATGGCGCGCAAAAACAGCTCGATCGGCTGTCGCAGTTAGCGCCGAGTTCAAATGCGTATAAATCGTCGCGGACTACGATGCTACTTTCCACGCCGGATGGTCGTCAGGCACTGCAACAGGCACGATTGCAGGCGACGACCGGTCATGCAGAAGAAGCTGTGGCGAGTTACAACAAACTGTTCAACGGTGCGCCGCCGGAAGGTGACATTGCTGTCGAGTACTGGAGTACGGTGGCGAAAATTCCGGCTCGCCGTGGCGAAGCGATTAATCAGTTAAAACGCATCAATGCGGATGCACCGGGCAATACGGGCCTGCAAAACAATCTGGCGCTATTGCTGTTTAGTAGCGATCGCCGTGACGAAGGTTTTGCCGTCCTGGAACAGATGGCAAAATCGAACGCCGGGCGCGAAGGGGCCTCTAAAATCTGGTACGGGCAGATTAAAGACATGCCCGTCAGTGATGCCAGTGTGTCGGCGCTGAAAAAATATCTCTCGATCTTTAGTGATGGCGATAGCGTGGCGGCTGCGCAATCGCAACTGGCAGAACAGCAAAAACAGCTGGCCGATCCTGCTTTCCGCGCTCGTGCGCAAGGTTTAGCGGCGGTGGACTCTGGTATGGCGGGTAAAGCCATTCCCGAACTACAACAGGCGGTGCGGGCGAACCCGAAAGACAGTGAAGCTCTGGGGGCGCTGGGCCAGGCGTATTCTCAGAAAGGCGATCGCGCCAATGCAGTGGCGAATCTGGAAAAAGCCCTCGCACTGGACCCGCACAGCAGCAACAACGACAAATGGAACAGTCTGCTGAAAGTAAACCGCTACTGGCTGGCGATCCAGCAGGGCGATGCTGCGCTGAAAGCCAATAATCCTGACCGGGCAGAACGCCTGTTCCAGCAGGCGCGTAATGTCGATAACACCGACAGTTATGCAGTGCTGGGGCTGGGCGATGTGGCGATGGCGCGAAAAGATTATCCCGCCGCCGAACGTTATTATCAGCAGACCTTGCGTATGGACAGCGGCAACACTAACGCCGTGCGCGGGCTGGCAAATATTTACCGCCAGCAATCGCCAGAAAAAGCTGAAGCGTTTATCGCCTCGCTCTCTGCCAGTCAGCGGCGTAGCATTGATGATATCGAACGCAGCCTGCAAAACGACCGTCTGGCACAGCAGGCAGAGGCACTGGAAAACCAGGGCAAATGGGCGCCGGCGGCAGCACTTCAGCGGCAACGACTGGCGCTGGACCCCGGCAGCGTATGGATTACTTACCGACTTTCGCAGGATCTCTGGCAGGCCGGACAACGCAGCCAGGCCGATACGTTAATGCGCAATCTGGCGCAGCAGAAGTCGAACGACCCGGAGCAGGTTTACGCTTACGGGCTGTACCTCTCTGGTCATGACCAGGACAGAGCGGCGCTGGCGCATATCAACAGCCTGCCGCGCGCGCAGTGGAACAGCAATATTCAGGAGCTGGTTAATCGACTGCAAAGCGATCAGGTGCTGGAAACCGCTAATCGCCTGCGAGAAAGCGGCAAAGAAGCTGAAGCGGAAGCGATGCTGCGTCAGCAACCACCTTCCACGCGTATTGACCTCACGCTGGCTGACTGGGCGCAGCAGCGACGTGATTACACCGCCGCCCGCGCTGCATATCAGAATGTCCTGACGCTGGAGCCAACTAACGCCGATGCCATTCTGGGGCTGACGGAAGTGGATATTGCTGCCGGTGACACAGCGGCGGCACGTAGCCAGCTGGCGAAACTGCCCGCTACCGATAACGCCTCGCTGAACACACAGCGGCGCGTGGCGCTGGCGCAGGCGCAGCTTGGAGATACCGCAGCGGCGCAGCAGACGTTTAATAAGTTGATCCCGCAGGCAAAATCTCAGCCACCGTCGATGGAAAGCGCGATGGTGCTGCGCGACGGTGCGAAGTTTGAAGCGCAGGCGGGCGATCCAAAGCAGGCGCTGGAAACCTACAAAGACGCCATGGTCGCATCCGGTGTGACTACGACGCGTCCGCAGGATAACGACACATTCACCCGACTGACCCGTAACGACGAGAAAGATGACTGGCTGAAACGCGGCGTGCGCAGCGATGCGGCGGGCCTCTATCGCCAGCAGGATCTTAACGTCACCCTCGAGCACGATTACTGGGGTTCGAGCGGCACCGGTGGTTACTCCGATCTGAAAGCGCACACTACCATGTTGCAGGTGGATGCGCCGTATTCTGACGGGCGGATGTTCTTTCGCAGTGATTTCGTCAATATGAACGTCGGCAGTTTCTCCACTAATGCCGATGGCAAATGGGATGACAACTGGGGCACCTGTACATTACAGGACTGTAGTGGCAACCGCAGCCAGTCGGACTCCGGTGCCAGCGTGGAGGTCGGCTGGCGAAATGACGTCTGGAGCTGGGATATCGGTACCACGCCGATGGGCTTCAACGTGGTGGATGTGGTCGGCGGCATCAGTTACAGCGATGATATCGGGCCGCTGGGTTACACCGTTAACGCCCACCGTCGGCCCATCTCCAGTTCTTTGCTGGCCTTTGGTGGGCAAAAAGACTCCCCGAGCAATACCGGGAAAAAATGGGGTGGCGTACGTGCCGACGGTGTGGGGCTAAGTCTGAGCTACGATAAAGGTGAAGCAAACGGCGTCTGGGCATCGCTTAGTGGCGACCAGTTAACCGGTAAAAATGTCGAAGATAACTGGCGCGTGCGCTGGATGACGGGCTATTACTATAAGGTCATTAACCAGAACAATCGCCGCGTCACAATCGGCCTGAACAACATGATCTGGCATTACGACAAAGATCTGAGTGGCTACTCACTCGGTCAGGGCGGTTACTACAGTCCGCAGGAATACCTGTCGTTTGCTATACCGGTGATGTGGCGGGAGCGCACGGAAAACTGGTCGTGGGAGCTGGGGGCGTCTGGCTCGTGGTCGCATTCACGCACCAAAACCATGCCGCGTTATCCGCTGATGAATCTGATCCCGACCGACTGGCAGGAAGAAGCTGCGCGGCAATCCAACGATGGCGGCAGCAGTCAGGGCTTCGGCTACACGGCGCGGGCATTACTTGAACGACGTGTTACTTCCAACTGGTTTGTTGGCACGGCAATTGATATCCAGCAGGCGAAAGATTACGCACCCAGCCATTTCCTGCTCTACGTACGTTATTCCGCCGCCGGATGGCAGGGTGACATGGATTTACCGCCGCAGCCGCTGATACCTTACGCCGACTGGTAAGTTTTCAGATAGCGCCTCTCTTAATGCCGCTGCGATCGGGTATACTCGGGCGGCAATCTGGGATTTCCGGGGGGAGACAATTTGCGCGTAAGTCGCTCGTTAACAATCAAGCAGATGGCAATGGTGGCAGCCGTTGTCCTGGTGTTCGTTTTTATTTTTTGCACCGTTTTGCTGTTCCATCTGGTCCAGCAGAATCGCTATAACACGGCTACGCAACTGGAAAGCATTGCTCGCTCTGTACGCGAACCCTTATCTTCAGCTATTTTGAAAGGCGATATTCCCGAAGCGGAAGCTATTCTTGCCAGCATTAAACCGGCAGGCGTGGTCAGCCGTGCCGATGTAGTGCTGCCTAACCAGTTCCAGGCGCTGCGTAAAAGTTTTATTCCAGAGCGCCCGGTGCCGGTAATGGTTACTCGCCTGTTTGAGCTACCGGTTCAAATCTCGCTGGGCGTTTACTCGCTCGAACGTCCGGCAAACCCGCAGCCAATTGCCTATCTGGTACTACAGGCGGATTCCTTCCGTATGTATAAGTTCGTGATGAGCACCCTCTCAACGTTAGTGACCATTTACTTACTTTTGTCGCTTATCCTGACCGTCGCCATCAGCTGGTGCATTAACCGCCTGATTTTGCATCCGTTACGCAATATTGCTCGCGAACTTAACGCCATCCCAGCCCAGGAGCTTGTTGGTCACCAACTGGCATTACCGCGTCTGCATCAGGACGATGAAATCGGTATGTTGGTGCGCAGTTACAACCTCAACCAGCAATTGCTGCAGCGCCATTATGAAGAACAGAACGAAAATGCGATGCGCTTCCCGGTGTCGGATTTGCCGAACAAAGCCTTGCTGATGGAGATGCTGGAGCAGGTTGTCGCGCGTAAACAAACCACCGCGCTGATGATCATCACCTGTGAAACCCTGCGTGATACTGCGGGCGTGCTGAAAGAGGCGCAACGAGAAATTCTGCTGCTGACGCTGGTGGAAAAACTCAAATCGGTACTGTCGCCACGTATGATCCTCGCGCAGATTAGCGGTTATGACTTTGCTGTCATTGCCAACGGTGTACAGGAACCGTGGCACGCAATCACCTTAGGTCAGCAAGTGCTCACTATCATGAGCGAGCGCCTGCCGATTGAACGTATTCAACTCCGTCCGCACTGTAGCATTGGCGTGGCGATGTTCTACGGCGATCTCACCGCCGAACAGCTTTACAGTCGCGCTATTTCTGCGGCATTTACCGCTCGCCATAAAGGCAAGAATCAGATTCAGTTCTTTGATCCGCAGCAGATGGAAGCCGCCCAGAAGCGGTTGACGGAAGAGAGCGATATCCTTAATGCACTGGAAAATCATCAGTTTGCTATTTGGTTACAGCCACAGGTCGAGATGACCAGCGGTAAACTGGTCAGTGCGGAAGTGTTACTGCGTATCCAGCAACCGGATGGCAGTTGGGACCTGCCGGATGGCTTAATCGATCGCATTGAGTGCTGTGGGCTGATGGTTACCGTCGGTCACTGGGTGCTGGAAGAGTCCTGTCGATTGCTTGCAGCCTGGCAAGAGCGCGGCATTATGCTGCCCTTGTCGGTAAACCTCTCTGCGCTGCAACTGATGCACCCAAATATGGTGGCGGATATGCTGGAACTGTTAACCCGCTATCGCATTCAACCGGGAACACTGATTCTGGAAGTGACAGAAAGCCGACGTATTGACGACCCTCATGCTGCGGTGGCAATCCTCCGTCCGCTGCGCAATGCCGGAGTTCGGGTGGCGCTGGATGATTTCGGCATGGGCTACGCAGGGCTGCGTCAGCTGCAGCATATGAAATCGTTGCCAATCGACGTACTGAAAATCGACAAAATGTTTGTTGAAGGCTTGCCGGAAGATAGCAGCATGATTGCTGCAATTATCATGCTGGCGCAGAGCCTGAACTTACAAATGATTGCCGAAGGCGTGGAGACTGAAGCACAACGCGACTGGCTGGCAAAAGCGGGCGTTGGTATTGCCCAGGGCTTCCTTTTTGCTCGCCCACTCCCTATTAAAATCTTCGAAGAGAGTTACCTGGAAGAAAAGTAGCTACCCCAAACTGATTACAAAACTTTAAAAAGTGCTGGTTTGTGCGAGCCAGCTCAAACTTTTTAACCTTTTTGTTTCAATTATGATCCAGGTACATTTCTGTGATGTTGTCTGGGTGTTATTTTAAGGCCGCAGGTACCTCATAACCTTACAAGACCTGTAGTTTTACTAAAGGACACCCTATGAAAACCTCTCTGTTTAAAAGCCTTTACTTTCAGGTCCTGACAGCGATAGCCATTGGTATTCTCCTTGGCCATTTCTATCCTGAAATAGGCGAGCAAATGAAACCGCTTGGCGACGGCTTCGTTAAGCTCATTAAGATGATCATCGCTCCTGTCATCTTTTGTACCGTCGTAACGGGCATTGCGGGCATGGAAAGCATGAAGGCGGTCGGTCGTACCGGCGCAGTCGCACTGCTTTACTTTGAAATTGTCAGTACCATCGCGCTGATTATTGGTCTTATCATCGTTAACGTCGTGCAGCCTGGTGCCGGAATGAACGTCGATCCGGCAACGCTTGATGCGAAAGCGGTAGCGGTTTACGCCGATCAGGCGAAAGACCAGGGCATTGTCGCCTTCATTATGGATGTCATCCCGGCGAGCGTCATTGGCGCATTTGCCAGCGGTAACATTCTGCAGGTGCTGCTGTTTGCCGTACTGTTTGGTTTTGCGCTCCACCGTCTGGGCAGCAAAGGCCAACTGATTTTTAACGTGATCGAAAGTTTCTCGCAGGTCATCTTCGGCATCATCAATATGATCATGCGTCTGGCACCTATTGGTGCGTTCGGGGCAATGGCGTTTACCATCGGTAAATACGGCGTCGGCACACTGGTGCAACTGGGGCAGCTGATTATCTGTTTCTATATTACCTGTATCCTGTTTGTGGTGCTGGTATTGGGTTCAATCGCTAAAGCGACTGGTTTCAGTATCTTCAAATTTATCCGCTACATCCGTGAAGAACTGCTGATTGTACTGGGGACTTCATCTTCCGAGTCGGCGCTGCCGCGTATGCTCGACAAGATGGAGAAACTCGGCTGCCGCAAATCGGTGGTGGGGCTGGTCATCCCGACAGGCTACTCGTTTAACCTTGATGGCACATCGATATACCTGACAATGGCGGCGGTGTTTATCGCCCAGGCCACTAACAGTCAGATGGATATCGTCCACCAAATCACGCTGTTAATCGTGTTGCTGCTTTCTTCTAAAGGGGCGGCAGGGGTAACGGGTAGTGGCTTTATCGTGCTGGCGGCGACGCTCTCTGCGGTGGGCCATTTGCCGGTAGCGGGTCTGGCGCTGATCCTCGGTATCGACCGCTTTATGTCAGAAGCTCGTGCGCTGACTAACCTGGTCGGTAACGGCGTAGCGACCATTGTCGTTGCTAAGTGGGTGAAAGAACTGGACCACAAAAAACTGGACGATGTGCTGAATAATCGTGCGCCGGATGGCAAAACGCACGAATTATCCTCTTAATCTCACCACTTATGCCCGCACTCCCTTCCCCGAGTGCGGGTGTTTGCGCATAATTGACCCCTGTGCCTGAACTTACCACCTGGGTGAGTTCAGGTTTATTTCACTTCTTCCGTGACATTTTCATGTTCTTGCGGTCTAACACGAAGTGTTTTTAACGTCATTTAGACTGACTGACAACGGGCAGTTTTTTATTACCAGGATAGTTGATCAGGGGTTCACATGCAGGGCACAAAAATTCGACTTTTAGCGGGCGGTTTGCTGATGATGGCCACTGCTGGCTATGTGCAGGCAGATGCGCTCCAGCCTGATCCAGCATGGCAACAGGGGACGCTTTCCAACGGTTTACAGTGGCAAGTGCTGACCACCCCCCAGCGTCCCAGCGATCGTGTTGAAATTCGCCTGCTGGTTAATACCGGTTCGCTCGCCGAAAGTACACAACAGAGCGGTTACAGTCACGCCATCCCTCGTATTGCGCTAACGCAAAGCGGTGGCCTTGACGCAGCACAGGCGCGTTCATTGTGGCAGCAGGGGATCGACCCTAAACGCCCGATGCCGCCGGTAATTGTCTCTTATGACACCACGCTGTTTAATCTGAGTTTGCCCAATAACCGTAACGATTTGCTGAAAGAAGCGCTCTCTTATCTGGCAAATGCCACTGGCAAATTGACCATCACACCAGAAACCATCAACCACGCGCTGCAAAGTCAGGACATGGTGGCAACCTGGCCTGCCGATACTAAAGAGGGCTGGTGGCGCTATCGTCTGAAAGGGTCAACCTTGTTAGGTCACGATCCTGCCGATCCGCTGAAACAACCCGTTGAAGCGGAAAAAATTAAAGATTTCTATCAGAAATGGTACACCCCGGATGCAATGACGCTACTGGTGGTGGGAAACGTGGATGCGCGCTCGGTTGTCGACCAAATCAACAAAACGTTTGGCGAACTGAAAGGCAAACGTGAAACGCCAGCTCCGGTGCCGACGCTTTCTCCGCTGCGTGCGGAAGCGGTGAGTATTATGACTGACGCGGTGCGTCAGGACCGGTTATCTATCATGTGGGATACGCCGTGGCAGCCGATTCGTGAATCAGCCGCACTGCTGCGCTACTGGCGTGCGGACCTGGCCCGCGAGGCGCTGTTCTGGCATGTTCAGCAAGCGTTAAGCGCCAGTAACAGCAAAGACATCGGTCTTGGATTTGACTGCCGTGTGCTGTATCTGCGTGCGCAGTGTGCCATCAACATCGAATCACCAAACGACAAGCTGAACAGCAACCTTAATCTGGTGGCGCGTGAACTGGCGAAGGTTCGCGATAAAGGTCTGCCGGAAGAAGAGTTCAATGCGTTAGTGGCGCAAAAGAAACTGGAGCTGCAGAAACTGTTTGCCGCCTATGCGCGGGCTGATACCGATATTCTGATGGGTCAGCGGATGCGTTCGTTGCAAAATCAGGTCGTCGATATCGCGCCGGAGCAGTATCAGAAACTGCGGCAGGATTTCCTTAACAGCCTGACGGTGGAGATGTTAAATCAGGATCTGCGTCAGCAGTTGTCGAATGATATGGCGTTAATACTGCTGCAGCCGAAAGGCGAGCCGGAATTTAACATGAAAGCGTTGCAGGCGGCCTGGGATCAAATCATGGCCCCATCGACTGCTGCTGTCGCCACGGATGACGTACATCCTGAAGTGACGGATATTCCACCTGCACAGTAATGCCTGATGGTGATGAGTTAGCACAACCATCAGGTATTTATGGATGAGCTGGATAGAGGGGTAACACTTTATCCAGCCTTTTGCATATGCTGCGTTTACGCTGGCATCGCCTCACGCGGGATAATCGCGCCGCGATACTGAATAACGGTACTTGCGGTCAGGTGCCCGCGTTTCGCCGCGTTTTCCGCACTGCCGCCCGTCAAACGTACCGCCAGATAACCGGCGCTGAAAGAGTCGCCAGCTGCGGTGGTATCGATCACTTTTTCTTTCGGCAGTTTCACCGCCGGAACATCCACTAACCCTTCGCCAGCAATGGACACCAGGCAAGAATCCGCCCCGCGTTTCACCACCACTTCTTTCACGCCCGCGTTATGGGTGCGCGCAATGACGTCTTCCACCGGCTGTTGACCCCACAGCGCGTCTTCATCGTCCAGCGTCAGGAAGGCGATATCCGTGCATTCCAGCATTTGTTGGTACACCTGCTGTGTCTCTTCTTTGCTGGCCCACAGGCGCGGACGATAGTTATTGTCGAAAATCACTTTTCCGCCGTTGGCGCGGCATTCGCGCAGCAGGGAAAGCAGCTTTTCGCGGCTGGTCGGGCTTAAGATCGCCAGGCTAATCCCGCTCAGGTAGAGATAATCGAAATTCGCCAGCTCTTCGCAAATCGCCGTAGACTGCTCACTCTCCAGCCAGAATTTGGCGGCGGCTTCGTTCCGCCAGTAGTAGAACGTACGCTCGCCGGTGCTGTCGGTTTCAATGTAGTAAAGGCCCGGCAGACGGTTTTCCATCCGTTGGGTCAGGGAAATATCAACGTTCTCGCCGTGCCAGGCGTCCAGCATCTGCTGGCTAAAACTGTCCGTTCCCAGCGCCGTTACGTAATGAACGGTTAATGCCGCAGGATCGACCTGACGGGCGATATAGACGGAAGTGTTCAGGGTATCGCCGCCGAAACCGCGCTTAACGTCCGCGCCTTTCTCGGAAAGCTCAATCATGCATTCGCCAATCACGGCAATCTTTTTGGACATAGTCGTGAACCTGATCTGTAAAAAATTAGCGTTAGTTTGCGCTGTGGTGGTTTGCTGGTCAACAATATTAAAACAGTGTTCCATTATTTTTTTGAGCCAGAACGTATTCCTGAAAGATTCCGTTGTGGAGTGAGGAAATTTACCCCGGCCAGGCGGTAAAGTTCTGCCCTTACGCGCCGATAATCTTTGTCGAGTCCGGGTAGCATCACTTTTAAACACAGGACATCTTTGATGATAAGGCAGGTTATCCAGCGAATAAGCAACCCTGAAGCAAGCATCGAGAGCTTGCAGGAACGGCGTTTTTGGTTGCAGTGTGAGCGTGCTTACACCTGGCAGCCGATCTATCAAACATGCGGGCGGTTAATGGCCGTGGAGCTATTAACGGTGGTCACGCATCCCTTGAACCCTTCGCAACGCCTGCCGCCGGATCGCTATTTTACTGAAATCACCGTCAGCCATCGGATGGAGGTTGTGAAAGAGCAGATTGATTTGCTGGCGCAAAAAGCCGACTTCTTTATAGAGCACGGCCTGCTGGCATCGGTCAATATTGATGGCCCTACGCTCATCGCCCTGCGTCAGCAACCAAAAATCCTGCGCCAAATTGAGCGTCTTCCCTGGCTGCGTTTCGAACTGGTGGAGCATATCCGTCTGCCGAAAGATTCAACCTTTGCCTCGATGTGTGAATTTGGCCCGCTGTGGCTGGGTGATTTTGGTACCGGGATGGCAAATTTCTCTGCACTAAGTGAAGTGCGTTATGACTACATCAAAATCGCGCGAGAACTGTTTGTGATGCTGCGTCAGTCGCCGGAAGGACGCACACTCTTTTCTCAGCTTTTACATCTAATGAATCGCTATTGTCGCGGGGTGATTGTTGAGGGCGTAGAAACGCCGGAAGAGTGGCGTGATGTACAGAACTCGCCCGCATTCGCCGCACAAGGCTGGTTTCTTTCACGCCCGGCACCGATAGAAACGCTGAATACGGCGGTTCTGGCGCTATAAGCTGCCTCATTTTCCGCCTGGCTGGACTATCTTTAGGACTGGCACAGGAAGAATATGAGGAAGCGAACGATGAGCAAGGCAGGCAAAATAACTGCTGCGATTTCAGGGGCTTTCTTGTTGTTGATTGTCGTGGCGATCATTTTGATTGCAACTTTTGACTGGAATCGACTCAAACCGACCATCAACCAGAAAGTCTCTGCGGAGTTGAATCGTCCGTTCGCTATCCGTGGCGATCTGGGCGTGGTGTGGGAGCGGCAAAAACAAGAAACTGGCTGGCGCAGCTGGGTGCCGTGGCCTCATGTACATGCAGAAGACATCATTCTTGGCAATCCACCGGATATTCCCGAAGTCACGATGGTGCATTTGCCGCGAGTAGAGGCAACGCTGGCACCGCTGGCGCTGCTGACCAAAACGGTCTGGCTGCCGTGGATCAAGCTCGAAAAGCCCGACGCGCGCCTGATTCGCCTCTCCGAAAAGAACAATAACTGGACGTTTAATCTCGCCAACGATGATAACAAAGACGCGAATGCAAAGCCGTCGGCATGGTCGTTTCGGCTGGATAATATTCTTTTCGATCAAGGGCGGATCGCCATTGATGACAAAGTAAGCAAAGCGGATCTGGAAATTTTTGTTGATCCGTTAGGCAAGCCGCTGCCGTTCAGCGAAGTTACTGGATCGAAAGGTAAAGCGGATAAAGAAAAGGTGGGCGATTACGTTTTTGGCCTGAAGGCGCAGGGACGTTATAACGGTGAACCGCTCACGGGTACGGGAAAAATAGGCGGTATGCTGGCGCTGCGTGGCGAAGGGACGCCGTTTCCGGTACAGGCTGATTTCCGTTCAGGTAATACCCGTGTTGCTTTTGATGGCGTCGTGAATGACCCAATGAAGATGGGCGGTGTCGATTTACGGCTTAAATTTTCTGGCGATTCACTGGGTGATCTCTATGAACTGACGGGCGTTCTGCTGCCCGATACCCCGCCGTTTGAAACGGATGGTCGGCTGGTAGCGAAAATCGACACTGAAAAATCGTCGGTCTTTGATTATCGCGGTTTTAATGGGCGAATTGGCGATAGCGATATCCACGGTTCTCTGGTCTACACCACCGGAAAGCCGCGACCAAAACTGGAAGGTGATGTCGAGTCGCGGCAATTGCGGCTGGCGGACCTGGGACCGTTGATTGGCGTTGATTCGGGGAAAGGGGCAGAAAAGTCGAAACGGTCTGAACAGAAGAAGGGCGAAAAAAGCGTTCAGCCTGCGGGCAAAGTGCTGCCTTATGACCGCTTCGAAACCGATAAATGGGACGTTATGGATGCCGATGTTCGCTTCAAAGGCCGACGTATCGAGCATGGCAGTAGCCTGCCGATTAGCGATCTTTCTACTCATATCATCCTCAAAAATGCTGACCTGCGCCTGCAACCGCTGAAATTTGGCATGGCGGGCGGCAGCATTGCGGCGAATATCCATCTGGAAGGCGATAAAAAGCCGATGCAGGGGCGGGCAGATATTCAGGCTCGTCGACTGAAACTGAAAGAACTGATGCCCGATGTGGAACTGATGCAGAAGACGCTGGGGGAAATGAACGGTGACGCGGAACTACGCGGTAGCGGTAACTCGGTGGCGGCGCTTTTAGGCAACAGTAACGGCAACCTGAAACTGTTGATGAATGACGGGCTGGTGAGCCGCAACCTGATGGAGATTGTTGGGCTGAATGTCGGCAACTACATTGTCGGTGCGATATTTGGTGACGATGAGGTGCGGGTGAACTGCGCGGCGGCGAATCTGAATATTGCCAACGGCGTAGCGCGCCCGCAGATTTTTGCTTTCGATACTGAGAACGCGTTGATTAATGTTACCGGCACGGCAAGTTTTGCTTCGGAACAGCTGGATTTGACTATTGATCCGGAGAGTAAAGGGATTCGGATTATCACACTGCGTTCGCCGCTGTATGTGCGTGGGACGTTTAAAAATCCGCAGGCTGGGGTGAAAGCCGGACCGCTGATTGCCCGTGGTGCCGTTGCGGCGGCACTGGCAACGCTGGTAACACCGGCGGCGGCGTTATTGGCACTGATCTCACCTTCCGAAGGGGAGGCTAATCAGTGTCGGACGATATTGTCGCAGATGAAGAAGTGATGAGGTTGGATTGTGTTTGCTGGTGAGTTCGGGAGCAGCGTGTTCCCCTCACCCTAATCCTCTCCCCAAAGGGGCGAGGAGACTGTTTTGTGCGTGTTGAAACAACGAGTACCGCTTTTCCGTTCACTTTCTGGGGGAGGGCTGTTATGTTCGCGATATAACATCTCGCTCCGCTTTTCTCCCTCTCCCTTTCAGGGAGAGGGCTGGGGTGAGGGTGGCTGCCCACACGATACTTACAACGACTGATGTTGCGTCTCATGGGTCAGCAGCAGGGCGATTAACGTCAAGCCAGCCATCGCCGCCAGATATAACCCCACCGCACCTAACCCGTAGTTAGTCTGCAACCAGGCTGCGATATACGGCGCAACGGAAGCCCCGAGAATCGACGATACGTTGTAAGAGAACGATGCTCCGGTGTAACGCACTTCTGTCGGGAACAGCTCTGGTAACAGCGCGCCCATCGGACCGAAGGTCAGCCCCATCAGACTTAACCCCAGCAGCAGGAAGGCAAAAACCAGAATCGGGTTGCCAGAACCGAGCAAAGGGTTAAAGGCGAATAGCGCGAACAGGATGAGCAGCGTGGTGATGATTACCATGCTTTTACGGCGACCAAAGGCATCAGCCAGTAATCCAGCGACTGGCACCATCACGCCAAAACCAATAACTGCCATCATCAACATCCACAACACTTCGTTACGCGGCAGGCCAAGCCCAACTGGCGCGGCGGCGGTACTAAAGGTCATGGAGTAGACCGTCATGATGTAAAACAGCGTATAGGTTGCCAGCATAATGAACGTACCCAGTACGGTTACGCGAACATGTTTGGTCAGCAGCGTACCCAGCGGGATCTTCACCTGTTTTTTCGCTTTAGCGACTTTCTCAAACACCGGCGACTCATGCAGCGACACGCGAACATACAGGCCGATAATGACCAGCACCGCCGAGAAGATAAATGGCACACGCCAGCCCCAGCTCATAAACTGCTCGTCGGTCAGTAGCCAGGAAAGCAGCAAGAAAGTGCCGTTGGCAAAGAAGAAGCCAATCGGTGCGCCCAGCTGCGGGAAGGAGCCGTACAATGCACGTTTGCGCGGTGGGGCGTTTTCAGTCGCCAGCAGCGCCGCGCCGCCCCATTCACCACCTAAGCCCAGACCCTGACCAAATCGAGCCAGCGCCAGCAGCAGCGGGGCGAAAATACCAATCGTGGCATAGCCTGGCAGCAGACCAATCACCACGGTCGAAATCCCCATCGTTAGCAACGAGGCGACCAGCGTCGCTTTACGCCCAACGCGATCGCCAAAATGACCAAAAACGGCAGAGCCAATGGGGCGCGCGACGAAGGCGATGGCGAAGGTGGCGAGCGACTGTAGCGTTGCTGCCGTAGGATCGCCCTGCGGGAAGAAGATATGCGGAAACACAATAACGGCCGCAGTGGCGTAAATGTAAAAGTCGAAGAACTCAATGGCTGTGCCAATGAGAGAGGCGACAAGGACTTTATTACGCGAGTTGATCGGCGTGTATTCTTGCTCGTGGTCGAGTGTTGTGGCTGTTGCTTGCATAATCTTTTCTTATTTTTTGGCTAACGAATAGCCATATTACGCACAGCAAAAGCGATATTTCAATGTGTAACAAATCGCGGAAATGGTCAAAAACCAGGCAAAAAGGGGATAATGTTTAGGCCAGTGATTTTTCTTCTATGAAATGCTTCACATAATTTTATAAATAGTGGATAAAACTGGTTTCAGGTTAAATAAAAGTTACCAACTGGATTTATATGCTGGGGTTATGAGTTAGAATGAAATTGTTTGCTCCCAAATAGATGGCTGAAGAGGCTCTGGGGACGAGTTTCAAGAGGTTATGTGCGCATTATAGCCGGATGCGATGCTGGCGCATCTTATCCGGCCTACGGGGAGCCAGGCCGAATAAAATCGTATGCCGGATAAGGCGTTTACGCCGCATCCGGCCTATTTTAAGGCTGCGTTTTCCCTGGCATTCGCGGGTCGTCTTTATATTCGGCGGTGGCAATCCACGCCGCGCAAAACAGCGTCAAACGGGCGAAGAAGTAGAAAAATGCCATCAGCCCCAGCACGGAACCAAATGCTGCGCCAGAGGGGGATTTCATCAGCGATGGCAGGGTGTAGGTCATCACGATTTTAATCACTTCAAAACCAATAGCAGCCAGAAATGTTCCGCGAATCAGGGCTTTTTTGCGCGGACGGTGGCGCGGCAACCGCCAGAAGATCCAGAAGAAAAGCAGATAGTTGGCGAAGATGGAAATCGCCAGGCCAATCAATCGCCACGTCGGTTTCAGCCACTCAATGCTGTTCAGGTGCAGGGCGCTAATAATCATTTGCTGCGCCGAACCGGCAACCGAGGTGATCGAAAGCGTCACAATCAGCGCAATCAACAAACCAATCAGTGAAATAAAATCACGCAGATATTTTACCCAGAACTTCTCCTGATCTTGCGGCGAGCGTTCCCAGACATCACGCGACTGGGCACGAATCGCTTCACGCAGGTTACCCATCCAGTTGATGCCGGAATAAAGTGCCACCGCCAGGCCGACAAGCCCTACAGTCGTACGCTGCTGAACGGCGGTGTTGATGGTGTTTTTCAACGTGGCGGCTAGTGTCGGATCGCTGATGTTTTGCAGAATTTTGTCGAAGATATCCTGTAGCAACATCGGATGGGAGGCCAGCACAAAGCCCCCTGCGGCAAACGACACCATCAAAATCGGGATCATCGACAAAAATGAGAAATAGGTGATAGCCGCACCAAACTGGTTACCCAGCCGATCGTTAAAGCGTTCTGTCGCGCGAATCAGGTGCGCAATAACCGGTTGGCGTTGGACTTTTTCGGCAGTGGTGGTGACGGTTTCCAGCGCCTGGCTAACTTTGCCGCCTTTCTCGCTATTATCCAACTGCTTAATCGGCTCGTGCTCCAGATCCTGGGTGGGACGTTTGATCTCGTTTTCCTGCGTCATCCGCTCTTTTGTCCTTCTGTCGTGGTCATTCTTAAAAAGTATAGTCGGTCAGTCCAGGTGCTCTTTCATTACGCCAGCCAGCCACTGCATAAACAGGTTTACACGCCGGGAAAGCTCCCGACGCTGCGGGTAAACCAGCGAAAGGGAGAGCGGCTCGGCACGGTAGCCAGGTAATACTTCAATAAGCCGCCCGGCACGCAGGGCTTCGCGCACGGCAATGCGCGGGATCTGAATAATCCCCAGACCGGCAAGACCGGCGGCGAGATAGTTTTCGCTACTATTTACCGTCAACATGCCGCCAGACTTAAACCACTGGACGCCATTAACGCTGGCAACCTCAAAACCTAACGGATGTACACCCAGGTGCGGTGTATAACGCACTATTGCGTGTGAAGTCAGATCATCGGGGCTTTGCGGATAACCAAAGCGCGTCAGATAGTGCGGACTGGCACAGTTGACCATGGTCAGTTTGCCGAGGGGACGGGCGATAACGCCATCTTCCGGTAACGCGCCAGTGCGTATCACGCAATCAAAACCATCATGAAGAATATCTACCGGACGGTCATGGCTACTCAGTTCCAGCTCAATTCCCGGATGCAGATAGAGAAATTCCGACAGGCGCGGCAGTAACAGGTTTTTCGCGATTCCTGGCGGGATGTCGATGCGTAATTTACCGCTGATACTGGTGGCATCCTGTTGAAACAGACCGTCCAGTTCGTTGAGATTACTCAACACATCTTTTGCCCGTTGATAATAGGTCATGCCTTCTGGCGTGAGTTTGACCCGTCGCGTGGTGCGCTGGAGAAGCTGGGTGCCAAGTTGATGTTCCAGTGCCTGTATCTGGCGCGAAACACTTCCCTTTGGCAAAGCAAAGAAATCCGCTGCGCGGGAAAAACTTTCCAGCTCCGCGACTTTGATGAACAACTGCATTGCGTGAATTTTATCCATTTCTTTGACCGATTGTTGTTCACAGCGAAACAGTAACGCGCATATCGCATTGTTTATTGTTTTTTCTAACATCTAATGCCGGGTTTCACAATGTTGTCATGACGAATGTGGCGATTTCTCAGCAGGAAAAGGGCGGAATAGCTTTATGAGAAAGGTGAATCCCCTTAAACAGAGCGTATTTTTCAGTGATTCCCTTTAAAGTGAATAGAGGACGTATTGGCTATTTGTGCTTATTTTTGTCTCATTGCCATTTGTTATTTTGGCTTGTAGTCGCGGAATTTCATTTTTAATTGCATGCGTACTAACCACCAATATAAGGAAATCCTCAAAATTGTTTTAAATAGTGCCCTCGACATGTAATTTCAGGCGTTTAGCTGTAACTATTTATATCGGTAACTATTTTCTACGCGTCATCTCTGTAGAATGGCCACCGCCAAATGGCGAATTCTTATTTTTTCTCGCGGGTAATACCCTTCCACTACTTAAGTCTTTTTAACATATTCAGGTGGAGATTCAGTTATGCAAATAGTCATGTTTGACAGGCAGTCAATATTTATTCATGGAATGAAAATCAGTTTACAGCAGCGTATTCCAGGGGTGAGTATTCAGGGGGCCAGTCAGGCAGACGAGTTATGGCAAAAGCTGGAAAGTTACCCTGAAGCCTTAGTTATGCTCGATGGCGATCAGGATGGTGAGTTTTGCTACTGGTTGCTGCAAAAAACCGTGGTGCAGTTTCCTGAGGTTAAGGTGTTAATCACGGCGACGGATTGCAATAAACGGTGGTTACAGGAAGTTATCCATTTTAATGTGCTGGCCATTGTGCCTCGTGATTCAACCGTCGAGACATTTGCGTTGGCGGTAAATAGTGCGGCGATGGGGATGATGTTTCTGCCTGGAGACTGGCGGACGACGCCGGAAAAGGACATTAAAGATCTCAAATCGTTAAGCGCCCGCCAGCGGGAGATTTTAACCATGTTAGCGGCGGGCGAGTCAAATAAGGAGATCGGCAGAGCGCTGAATATCAGTACCGGAACGGTAAAAGCGCATCTGGAATCCCTGTATCGCCGTCTGGAAGTGAAAAATCGCACCCAGGCGGCAATGATGTTAAATATCTCCTCCTGAAGAGGATAATTTTACAGCCAGCAGGAAGTTAGCGGCTGGCTGTAAAAATATTATGGTTCGCCGTACAAACCAATTAAACGGCGTACCACACCGTTAGTCCAGCCAAACCCATCCTGCAACGGATACTCGCCACCGCCGCCTTCGCGTGGAACACCATCGGCAATATGGTATTTTTCGATCAGTTTGTGCTGTTCCAGATAGAACTGATTCACCGTCTTCAGCCAGCTTCGCGCGATTTCATCACCCAGAAGGTCATCGCCGTACATTTTAAATCCCTGAATCGCCATCCATTGTAACGGTGCCCAGCCGTTGGGTTTATCCCACTGTTCACCGGTTTCGTACTCGCTTGCCAGAATCCCGCCAGGTGTCAGTAACCGACTGCGCACGGCATTTGCCAGACGATCGGCCTGTTCATGGTTCGCCATACCGACATAGAGTGGCACAATGGCGGCAGCGGAAAACAGCGCCAGTTGTTCGCGTCGCCAGTCGTAATCGCGGTAGATGCCGTTTTCATCATCCCAGAGGTAACGCTTTACCGCATCGCGACGGGCACTGGCCTTCTGGCGGAACAGTGCTTCTGTCTCTTTCTCGCCTTTCAGCGCCGAGATGTTGGCGATGGCGCTCTCCAGTTTAAACAGGAAGGCATTCAGATCGATGGGGATGAACTGGGTGGTACGAATACTCGCCAGACGACCAGTATCACGCAGCCAACGGGAAGAGTAATCCCAACCGGAGGCCGCCCCCGCTCGTAAATCGCGGTACACCTCGTTGGGCGGGCGACCAGAATGTTTCGCGGTTTCAACGTCCTCAAGCCAGGATTCGTCACGCGGCGTGTCGCGATCGTCCCAGTAACGGTTGAGCAGCGATCCGTCCGGCATCCGCACAACATGGCGATAGGCCTGATTAGGGATCAACGATTCTGCACCGTCCATCCAGAAGGCATATTCCATTTTCAGGTGGTCGAGATAGCGGCGCGCACCGCGTACACCATCTTCTTCAAACAACTCCACCATCAGCGCAAAAACCGGTGGTTGCGAGCGGCTCAAATAATAGGTGCGGTTGCCGTTGGGGATGTGACCGTAGTTTTCGATCATCCAGGCGAAGTTATCGGCCATGCATTTCAGCAAATCTTCCCGACCACTTTCCGCCAGCCCCAGCATGGTGAAATAGGAATCCCAATAGTAGGTTTCGCTAAAACGGCCGCCCGGGACAATATATGACTGCGGTAGCGCCAGCAGAGAAGACCACGGAATGTGATCCTGTGGTTCGCGGGTTAGCACCGGCCACAGCTGGTCGATATGCTCTTTCAGGGAATTTTGCGGGTCCGATACATACTCGCTGGAGTAGACCTCCGGCAGCCAGAAGTGATTTTCAACAAACTTGCGCAAGTCAAAATCACGATGACGGCGCACTTTACGGTAGCGGATTAAAATATCCAGCGGGTCCATTTTGGGTGCGCAGTCGGGAAAGGTTTTACTGTCGGGGAAAATTTTCGCCGACTGAACATGCTCGAACAGTTCGAGATAGCGATCGGCAGGCGTCAGCGCATCAGAGGCGGGCAGCCCTTCAATCATCTCGGGTTCCGGTTCTGCCTCGATCATCTCATCCAGTTTTAATTCATACGGGTCCAGTTCATAGCAGAGATCGACTTCGATCATCAGTTCGTCTGGATTAGGGTTTTGAATTTTCTGATTGAGCATAAGGATCCAACCTCCGAAATTCGTCGCTAATTATCGGCTTTTCTTTAAGGGTAGTCATTCGCTCCGCCTGGTGGGCGACAAAGCGTGCGGTGGATCACGTTTATTAACTTGTCAAAAAATATAACGCACTAATATCAATGGAATTTATAAAAATACGGATTTGGTGTTGTTTTTCATTTTCAGAACATTCAATCCTGCTCTCGCCGCAATCATGATATGCCATTCCTGATCTGGGTAATAGGCACAGGCTATCTTATTGATAGTTTATATTCATGTAATTGATTGATTCCTATCAAAAAGCGTATCTCCCTGTTTTTTATGATGGCTTTGTCTCGCAGAGACGTTTGCAGCATTCTGGAAAATTTTCTGGGTCACAATAACTCACCACCGTGAGGGAAGAATAATGAAAATGGTCTCACGTATTACCGCGATCGGCCTGGCTGGCGTCGCGATTTGCTATTTAGGGTTATCTGGTTATGTGTGGTACCACGATAATAAACGCAGTAAACAGGCCGATGTTCAGGCATCTGCTGTCAGTGAAAATAATAAGGTTTTAGGCTTTCTCCGCGAAAAAGGATGCGACTATTGCCACACGCCTTCGGCAGAATTACCCGCCTATTATTATATTCCTGGCGCGAAACAGTTGATGGATTACGACATTAAGCTTGGATATAAATCTTTTAACCTCGAGGCCGTGCGTGCGGCACTGCTGGCTGATAAACCCGTTTCGCAAAGCGATCTGAATAAGATTGAATGGGTGATGCAGTATGAAACTATGCCACCAACGCGTTATACCGCGCTACACTGGGCGGGTAAGGTGAGTGATGAAGAGCGGGCGGAAATACTGGCCTGGATTGCAAAACAGCGCGCGGAATATTACGCCAGCAATGATACTGCTCCGGAGCATCGCAATGAACCGGTGCAGCCCATCCCGCAAAAACTGCCTACCGATGCGCAAAAAGTGGCGTTGGGCTTTGCGCTGTATCACGATCCCCGTTTATCGGCTGATAGCACCATTTCATGCGCTCATTGCCATGCGTTGAATGCGGGGGGCGTCGATGGCAGAAAAACATCGATTGGTGTTGGTGGCGCAGTTGGGCCGATTAACGCGCCGACGGTATTTAACTCAGTATTTAACGTTGAGCAGTTCTGGGATGGTCGTGCGGCAACATTGCAGGATCAGGCAGGTGGACCGCCGTTGAACCCGATTGAAATGGCGTCGAAATCCTGGGACGAAATTATTGCTAAGCTGGAAAAAGATCCGCAGCTTAAAGCGCAGTTCCTCGAAGTTTATCCGCAAGGTTTCAGTGGCGAAAATATTACTGATGCCATTGCTGAATTTGAGAAAACATTAATTACGCCGGATTCCCCATTTGATAAATGGTTGCGTGGAGATGAAAATGCGCTGACGGCGCAACAGAAAAAAGGCTATCAATTATTTAAAGATAATAAATGTGCAACTTGTCATGGTGGTATTATTCTCGGCGGACGTTCCTTTGAACCGTTGGGGCTGAAAAAAGACTTTAACTTTGGGGAAATTACGGCGGCGGATATTGGTCGTATGAATGTGACTAAAGAAGAGCGTGATAAATTGCGCCAGAAAGTACCCGGTTTACGTAACGTTGCTTTAACGGCACCGTACTTCCATCGCGGTGACGTGCCGACGCTGGACGGGGCGGTGAAACTGATGCTGCGCTATCAGGTAGGCAAAGAGCTGCCGCAGGAGGATGTGGATGATATCGTAGCTTTCCTGCACAGTCTGAACGGGGTGTACACGCCGTATATGCAGGATAAACAATAACTAATTTGATCGCCCGAACAGGAATGTTTGGGCGATTTTTATTACGATAATAAAGTCTGTTTTTAATATTATCATGTTAAATGTTTATATTATAAAAAGTCGTTTTTCTGCTTAGGATTTTGTTATTTAAATTAAGCCTGTAATGCCTTGCTTCCATTGCGGATAAATCCTACTTTTTTATTGCCTTCAAATAAATTTAAGGAGTTCGAAATGGACCAGAAGCTGTTAACGGATTTCCGCTCAGAACTACTCGATTCACGTTTTGGCGCAAAGGCCATTTCTACTATCGCGGAGTCAAAACGATTTCCGCTGCACGAAATGCGCGATGATGTCGCATTTCAGATTATCAATGATGAATTATATCTTGATGGCAACGCTCGTCAGAACCTGGCCACTTTCTGCCAGACCTGGGACGACGAAAACGTCCATAAATTGATGGATTTGTCGATCAATAAAAACTGGATCGACAAAGAAGAATATCCGCAATCCGCAGCCATCGACCTGCGTTGCGTAAATATGGTTGCCGATCTGTGGCATGCGCCTGCGCCGAAA
>NZ_MIIV01000534.1:0-16832 GCF_001743015.1 Shigella sp. FC1567 | reverse complement strand
TAGCAACAGCTCACCCATGCGGCTCTGACAACGATGTTAACCCGCGTTAAATATCCCACGTTGGCCAGCATCTGTCTCACGGAAAGTCATACTGCCTTACATGATATGTTGAATCCTACAAAAGATACCAATTGGAATTCTACGTGTATCTATAAATCCAGACATAAGATGTTGCCTGTTAATCTTACTCAGGAAACACTTTTCAACTCCAAATCTCAGGATAAACATGCGCTTTTCCCCATTTTTACTGCGAGTTGGCGAGCTTATCGTATAATGAATAAGGGTGCTTAAGTAAAGGAAAACATCACCGTTCCTGGCATCCTGGGCGGTGATGCCCCTATGGTTGCCCTCGCCAGCGCGGGCATCGGCAAAGCGTAAGGTTCAAAAGCGATTTACCACTTCATGCGATTGTTGCGTTTTTGTTGCGCATTAGATCACTTAATTTGCTTTACATCTCCCGTAAACACTTTTCTGCGATACAATGCCTTTACGTTATGTAACGGAGAGTTCGGCATGTCACACCCCGCGTTAACGCAACTGCGTGCGCTGCGCTATTTTAAAGAGATCCCTGCCCTGGATCCGCAACTGCTCGACTGGCTGTTGCTGGAGGATTCCATGACAAAACGTTTTGAACAGCAGGGAAAAACGGTAAGCGTGACGATGATCCGCGAAGGGTTTGTCGAGCAGAATGAAATCCCCGAAGAACTGCCGCTGCTGCCGAAAGAGTCTCGTTACTGGTTACGTGAAATTTTGTTATGTGCCGATGGTGAACCGTGGCTTGCCGGTCGTACCGTCGTTCCTGTGTCAACGTTAAGCGGGCCGGAGCTGGCGTTACAAAAATTGGGTAAAACGCCGTTAGGACGCTATCTGTTCACATCATCGACATTAACCCGGGACTTTATTGAGATAGGCCGTGATGCCGGGCTGTGGGGGCGACGTTCCCGCCTGCGATTAAGCGGTAAACCGCTGTTGTTAACAGAACTGTTTTTACCGGCGTCACCGTTGTACTAAGAGGAAAAAAATATGGAGTGGAGTCTGACGCAGAATAAGCTGCTGGCGTTTCATCGCTTAATGCGTACGGATAAGCCAATTGGCGCGTTACTGCTGCTCTGGCCAACATTATGGGCGTTGTGGGTGGCGACACCGGGCGTTCCTCAGCTCTGGATCCTGGCGGTATTTGTCGCGGGTGTCTGGCTGATGCGCGCTGCCGGATGTGTGGTGAATGATTATGCTGACCGAAAGTTTGATGGTCATGTTAAGCGCACGGCGAACCGACCACTTCCCAGCGGCGCGGTAACAGAGAAAGAGGCGCGCGCGCTGTTTGTAGTGCTGGTACTGATTTCGTTTTTACTGGTACTGACGCTGAATACGATGACCATTCTGTTGTCGATTGCCGCTCTGGCGTTGGCGTGGGTGTACCCGTTTATGAAGCGGTATACCCATCTCCCGCAAGTGGTGCTGGGCGCGGCGTTTGGCTGGTCGATTCCAATGGCTTTTGCCGCTGTGAGTGAGTCGGTGCCATTGAGTTGCTGGTTAATGTTCCTCGCCAATATTCTCTGGGCGGTGGCTTACGACACGCAGTATGCGATGGTTGACCGCGATGATGATGTGAAGATTGGCATTAAATCCACGGCAATCCTGTTCGGCCAATACGATAAATTGATTATTGGTATTTTGCAGATTGGCGTACTGGCACTGATGGCGATCATCGGTGAGTTAAATGGCTTAGGCTGGGGATATTACTGGTCAATTCTGGTGGCTGGCGCGCTGTTTGTTTATCAACAAAAACTGATTGCCAACCGCGAGCGTGAAGCCTGCTTTAAAGCATTTATGAATAATAACTATGTTGGTCTGGTACTATTTTTAGGGCTGGCAATGAGTTACTGGCATTTCTGATGATGTAAAAAAGCCGGATGATCATCGGCTTTCTTCTGGGTTGCCTGATGCGCGGCGCTTCTCAGGCCTACACAACACATCGCAATTTATTGAATTTGCAGATTATGGAATGCCGGATAAGGCGTTTTCGCCGCATCCGGCAATTCTCTCTGGTTACCCTTCGCCCTGCGTCGCACTCTCAATCGTCAAACGCACGTCTGATGTAATCAACTCCGCCAGCAACTGATAAACCTTCATCGTTTCTGCCGGTTCGGCATCGCCGCTATCGCTGATATACCCTTCATCACGCAGCGTCAGCACCAGAGAACTGAACACCGCCTTGTCGAAGAACTCCGGCGCGTTGATACCGTGCAGCACGGAGAGACGTTGCGCGACGGTGCGGCTCTCTTTCTCCAGCGTACCGCGGTTGATCGACGGGTTAGCGCTCAACAGCCAGAAGGTGATGGCATAACGTTGCAGCGTTTCGCGCGCGCCTGCGGCCAGCAGCTGTAGCGTGCGAGAATGCGACGGGTTGATATGCAACTCATCATCTTGCAGGGTAATCAGCCCCTGACGTTGCATCTCATTTGCCAACGCATCAATAACGTCCGGCAACTCGTCGCGATCCCAGCGCAGGAACAGCTCCGCTTTCAGCATTGGGTAAAGCACATTGACGTGCTCCATCAATACGTCGCGGGAGATGTGGCGATGCTGGGTGACAATTGCCGCCATCAGCGAAGGCAGCACCAACATATGCGCAATGTTGTTGCGATAGTAGGTCATCAGCACCGCTTGCTCGCGCGGCAGAATGATGATGTCGCCGATAGTGTCTTTCTCAACTTCAAACTTGTTCATTTGCAGCGCGTGATCGATAAGCTCGCTGGCGCTGGCTGAAGGAACGGTAGAGTCCGTGGAGTAAGGTACGTTGCGCATCAGATCCAGGTAGCAGTTGAGTTGCTCGGTTAACTGCTCGCGGGTAAGTGAGCGCTGACGTGATGCCAGTAGCGCGGTACAGCAGAGGTTCATGGCGTTTGCCGCGCCTGCGTTGTTAATGCGTACCATCAGATCGGCAGCAATATTATTGACCGTCGGCGTTAACCATGCCGGACGCACCGCTTCGATGGGATCGATAGATTCACGCCAGTCAGGTACATGCTGGTTAAGGTAGGTCATCAACGGCATTGGTTCACCGAAGTTGACGTAACCCTGACCGAGATTACGCAGCTTGCTTAAACCGCGCAGCATCTGCGGCAGGCTCTCTTTCTCTTTCGTCGCACCGCGCAGTTCTTTGGCGTAAGTACCCACTTCCATGACGTGCTCATAACCGATATAGATCGGAATCAGCGTAATCGGACGCGTGCCGCCACGCAGCATCGCCTGAATGGTCATCGACAGCGTACCGGTTTTCGGATCCAGCAAACGCCCCGTACGGGAACGACCGCCTTCCACGAAATACTCGACGGAATAACCACGGCTGAACAGTTCGCCGAGATACTCACGGAAAACGGTGGAATAAAGTTTATTGCCTTTAAACGTACGGCGAATAAAGAACGCCCCCAGACGGCGGAAAATCGGCCCGGCCGGCCAGAAATTCAGGTTGATCCCGGCGGCGATATGCGGCGGCACCAGCCCCTGGTGGTACAGCACGTAAGAAAGTAGCAGGTAGTCCATGTGACTGCGGTGGCAAGGCACATACACCAGCTCATGACCGTCGTGGGCCAGCTGGCGAACGCGCTCGGCGTTATGGACGTTGATGCCCTGATAAAGTCGGTTCCAGGTGAAGCCCAGAATGCGGTCAGTCAGGCGGATCATCTCGTAAGAGAAATTCGCCGCAATCTCTTCCATCAGCGCAATCGCGTTCTGCTGCGCTTTTTCATGGGAGATTTTTTTGCTGCGCGCTTCATCTTCTACCGCTTTGGCAATGGCGCGGGAGGCGAGCAGCTTATTAAACAGATCCTGACGAGCAGGCAGACGTGGGCCCACAGCAGCCAGACGTTGACGGGCAAAGTGCATACGCGCCACGCGCGCCAGTTTCTGTGCGATAGTTTTATCCGTGCCGTGTTCATCCGCCATACGGCGCAGCGAAACTGACGGCGAGAAACGCACAAAACTGTCGCGACCGAGCCACAGTACGGCGAAAAATTTCTGTACGCCGTTAAGCATACGCAGCGGCGGGTTTACTTCGCCTTTTTCACGCCCCGGCGCGCGACCAAACATCACCGATACTGGCACCATCTGCACATCCAGATTTGGGTTGCTACGGTGCAAATCGAGATAGTCGTGGAACAGCTTAATAGACTCTTCTTTCGGCGTGTAATAGGTGAATACACGCGGCCCGCCGTGAATGAACACATAGCGCGGCAGTAGCGTGCCGTCGATTTCCAGCGGCTCTAACGGGTCAGGCAAGTCATGAGCCAGACACTGGGCGCGTAACGTCAGCAAATCTGCTTTCGAGTTGTACGGTAAAACGTACATAATTGGACGAGAGGTATCCAGCCCCAGTTCCGGGGCAGGATCTGCCGGAATAGACTTGCTTTTTACCAGGATGCTTAATGGTAAATTCAGTAATTTGTAGTAAATTCGTGGCCAGCCGGACATAAACGATGTAAAGCCTCTGGTTAATAATGCAAATGCGCGGCAAGGATAGCAGAAAGTCATGGGAAATTCTGTGGTATCCGCTCATGTTTCGCGCGGCGTTACGCAAACCCGAATCATCGGATTTAACGGTACACTGATATTGACGCTCATAATGTAAAAAGGTTCTTTCAATGGCCAATAATACCACTGGATTCACCCGAATTATCAAAGCTGCTGGCTATTCCTGGAAAGGTTTACGCGCTGCATGGATCAACGAAGCGGCATTCCGTCAGGAAGGCGTAGCGGTATTGTTGGCGGTGGTCATCGCCTGCTGGCTGGATGTGGACGCAATTACCCGCGTGCTGCTTATCAGCTCCGTGATGCTGGTGATGATTGTGGAAATCCTCAATAGCGCCATCGAAGCAGTGGTTGACCGAATTGGCTCTGAATACCATGAGCTTTCCGGACGCGCAAAAGATATGGGATCCGCCGCGGTGCTGATTGCGATTATCGTCGCCGTGATAACCTGGTGCATCCTGTTATGGTCGCATTTTGGATAACCCTTCCAGAATTCGATAAATCTCTGGTTTATTGTGCAGTTTATGGTTCCAAAATCGCCTTTTGCTGTATATACTCACAGTATAACTGTATATACACCCAGGGGGCGGAATGAAAGCGTTAACGGCCAGGCAACAAGAGGTGTTTGATCTCATCCGTGATCACATCAGCCAGACAGGTATGCCGCCGACGCGTGCGGAAATCGCGCAGCGTTTGGGGTTCCGTTCCCCAAACGCGGCTGAAGAACATCTGAAGGCGCTGGCACGCAAAGGAGTTATTGAAATTGTTTCCGGCGCATCACGCGGGATTCGTCTGTTGCAGGAAGAGGAAGAAGGGTTGCCGCTGGTAGGTCGTGTGGCTGCCGGTGAACCGCTTCTGGCGCAGCAGCATATTGAAGGTCATTATCAGGTCGATCCTTCCTTATTCAAGCCGAATGCTGATTTCCTGCTGCGCGTCAGCGGGATGTCGATGAAAGATATTGGCATTATGGATGGCGACTTGCTGGCAGTGCATAAAACTCAGGATGTACGTAACGGTCAGGTCGTTGTCGCACGTATTGATGACGAAGTTACCGTTAAGCGCCTGAAAAAACAGGGCAATAAAGTCGAACTGTTGCCAGAAAATAGCGAGTTTAAACCAATTGTCGTTGACCTTCGTCAGCAGAGCTTCACCATTGAAGGGCTGGCGGTTGGAGTTATTCGCAACGGCGACTGGCTGTAACATATCTCTGAGACCGCGATGCCGCCAGGCGTCGCGGTTTGTTTTTCATCTCTCTTCATCAGGCTTGTCTGCATGGCATTCCTCACTTCATCTGATAAAGCACTCTGGCATCTCGCCTTACCCATGATTTTCTCCAATATCACCGTTCCGTTGCTGGGACTGGTCGATACGGCGGTAATTGGTCATCTTGATAGTCCAGTTTATTTGGGCGGCGTGGCGGTTGGTGCAACGGCGACCAGCTTTCTCTTTATGCTGTTGCTGTTTTTACGCATGAGCACCACCGGGCTGACTGCGCAGGCTTATGGTGCCAAAAATCCTCAGGCATTAGCCCGTGCGCTGGTGCAACCGTTGCTGTTGGCGTTGGGGGCAGGGGCGTTAATTGCGCTGCTGCGTACACCGATTATCGATCTGGCACTGCATATTGTTGGCGGTAGTGAAGCAGTCCTGGAACAGGCGCGGCGCTTTCTTGAAATCCGCTGGTTAAGCGCACCGGCGTCACTGGCGAATCTGGTATTACTTGGTTGGTTACTCGGCGTGCAATATGCCCGTGCGCCAGTAATTTTGTTAGTGGTCGGCAATATCCTCAACATTGTGCTGGATGTCTGGCTGGTGATGGGGCTGCATATGAACGTGCAGGGCGCGGCGCTGGCGACGGTTATTGCGGAATATGCAACATTGCTGATTGGTCTGCTAATGGTGCGTAAAATCCTCAAACTACGCGGAATTTCCGGCGAAATGCTGAAAACTGCCTGGCGAGGAAACTTCCGTCGCTTGCTGGCGCTTAACCGCGATATCATGCTGCGTTCGCTGTTGTTGCAACTCTGTTTCGGCGCGATCACCGTACTTGGTGCGCGACTGGGGAGTGACATTATCGCTGTTAACGCGGTTCTGATGACGCTACTCACCTTTACCGCCTATGCGCTGGATGGTTTTGCCTACGCGGTTGAAGCGCATTCCGGTCAGGCGTACGGTGCGCGCGACGGTAGCCAGTTGCTGGATGTCTGGCGGGCAGCGTGCCGCCAGTCGGGGATCGTAGCGTTACTGTTTTCGGTAGTTTATTTGCTGGCAGGGGAACACATCATTGCGTTGCTGACGTCGTTAACCCAGATTCAGCAGCTGGCCGACCGCTATCTTATCTGGCAGGTGATTTTGCCGTTGGTTGGCGTCTGGTGTTATCTGCTGGACGGCATGTTTATAGGCGCAACGCGCGCAGCCGAAATGCGTAACAGTATGGCGGTGGCCGCCGCAGGTTTTGCGCTGACGCTCCTTACGCTGCCGTGGCTGGGTAATCATGCTTTGTGGCTGGCGTTAACCGTCTTTCTGGCGTTGCGCGGGCTTTCTCTGGCGGCTATCTGGCGGCGTCACTGGCGCAACGGTACCTGGTTTGCCGCAACGTGACGGTTAAAAATTCTGAATAAATAATCCTAAGCCAAATTGCTGACTACACTTAATCTCACGTTCAGAAGAAAAGTGAACGTACTCTCATTCACAACCTAACGATGAGGTCTTGATTATGAATAAAGATGAAGCCGGCGGTAACTGGAAACAGTTTAAAGGTAAAGTGAAAGAGCAATGGGGCAAACTGACCGATGATGATATGACGATCATTGAAGGTAAACGTGATCAACTGGTCGGTAAAATCCAGGAACGTTATGGTTATCAGAAAGATCAGGCAGAAAAAGAGGTCGTGGATTGGGAAACCCGCAATGAATATCGCTGGTAATTAATCCCTCCTGCCCGACGTGTACAAGGATGTACGCCCTCTTAACGCGGTTTCTTTTTCACCTGCACAGAGTGATCATGCTGGCACTGTTCAGGATGACGACACGCTTCCACTTCCACGCATGCCGCACAGAGCCCATGTGCTTCAATCACATTATGCCGCAGGGCAAACCCCATTTTTGCCGCCAGCGTATGCATGATGTCTTCCACGCCTTCTGCACACTCTTCTTTCACTGCGCCGCAGCGATCGCAAATAAACATAGCTGAAGTATGGGTGGACTGGTCGAACAGATGACAGAGCACATAACTGTTGGTGGATTCCACCTTATGCACAAAACCTTGCTCAAGCAGAAAATCCAGCGCGCGATAAACCGTTGGCGGCTTGGCTTGCGGTTCAGCTTCGCGCAGTAAATCAAGCAGATCATAAGCGCTGATAGCGCCATCCTGCAGACTCATCAGGCGCAACACTTCCAGGCGCTGTGGGGTCAGGCGCACATTACGCTGCGCGCAGATTTTTTCAGCCTGCGCTAATAACTCCTGCGTTGTGGTCTTTTCCATCGGGCACCTCAAAGTGGGGGTTAAGAATGTCCTTACTTTACCATGTTCCAGGAAAAACACCGAGAACCCTTATTGTTGCCGTAATGTTGATTTTCTGTTTTGTAGGTAAGGTGTTATGTTGCCTTGTCGTACCATTATCAACACGATAATAATTAATAATTCATTTTTAAATAAATTGCTTCAAGTTAACTCGCTATTTATTTAACTGGGTTTAAACGCATACCTGTAGTTCAGAAATTATGAGCGATTTTTGATAGTGACCAGATGGCAAAAGAATTATAAGGAGGACACGGTACGACAAAAAAGGTAGATGAATCATGTTGAAGATAATACCCGGTGCAACTGGATACTTTAATAAAACACTCAATTCAAATCAATTCGATAATGAAGATGCAATCAAAGATAAATTAGATAATAGAGGTTCAATCAAAGGTAAATTAAATAATATATATGGTAAATCTATTGATTATGCAGCGCTGCGTCATCGGGATATAATTATTGCAAAAATAGATTTGTTTATTCAACGAATCACGCATAATTTATGGCATGCACGTAAAAAAATGTGTTTTTAATTGAGCAAATAAATGATCTCAAAATGTGGGTCAATAAGTATATTGACGATTGCACTGATGAGGATTTAAACGATCGTGACTTTATTGCATCAGTTGTTGACCGGGCTATTTTTCATTTCGCGATTAATAGTATATGTAATCCTGGGGATAATAAAGATGCGACTCCCATTGAACAATGTACTTTTGATGTAGAAACTAAGAATGGCCTTCCCTCCACGGTTCAGCTATTTTATGAGGAATCTAAGGATAATGAACCTTTAGCGAATATACATTTTCAAACAATAGGTTCTGGTTTTTTAACGTTTGTTAATGCCTGCCAGGAACATGATGACAACAGCTTAAAATTATTTGCTTCGCTGTTAATTTCACTTTCATATTCTAGTGCCTACGCAGATTTATCAGAAACAGTGTATATTAATGAAAATAATGAGAGCTACCTGAAAGCTCAGTTTGAAAAATTATCTCAACGTGATATGAAGAAGTACCTGGGAGAGATGAAGCGTCTGGCTGATGGGGGAGAAATGAATTTTGATGGCTATCTGGATAAGATGTCACATCTGGTGAATGAAGGGACGCTCGATCCTGATATTTTAAGCAAAATGCGAGATGCTGCACCACAATTAATTAGCTTCGCGAAGTCGTTTGACCCAACCTCAAAGGAAGAGATTAAAATACTTACAGACACTTCTAAATTAATTTATGATTTGTTCGGGGTTAAATCGGAGAAATAATATGTGAAGTTCTTCGATAGTATGGAAGGCATTATATAAAAGGACCCAATATTTATTGGGTCCTTTTTTCTCTATCAATGCTATTAGCAGGGAGATATATCACCAAAGTTTAATGTGTGATTTTTTATTTATCGTCGAACCTGGATTGTTTATCATTGGCCTTAACAAAGTTAACGGCTAATAAGATTATTTCCATCACTTCGTGAGAGCTTCATGCCTTGAGAGGATCTCAATTTTCTTTTGCAATGAGACAGGCGCTTCCTGTTGTTATGGTATAGTACCCCGCTATTGAGCCTCCTGAATAGTGATGCTGAATAACATAACCCCATGATATATCGATAAAATAATCTCTACATTTGAAAATGCACGGTAATTCTGAAATGCAAAAAATCAACCAAACCAGCGCAATGCCTGAAAAAACTGACGTTCACTGGAGTGGTCGGTTTAGCGTTGCACCAATGCTCGACTGGACGGACAGACATTGCCGCTATTTCTTGCGTCTGCTTTCCCGCAATACGTTGCTGTATACCGAAATGGTGACCACAGGGGCGATTATTCACGGTAAAGGTGATTACCTGGCGTACAGTGAAGAAGAACATCCGGTAGCGTTGCAACTCGGCGGTAGCGATCCGGCGGCGCTGGCACAGTGTGCGAAGCTGGCAGAAGCGCGTGGATATGATGAGATCAACCTGAATGTCGGCTGCCCGTCTGACCGGGTGCAGAACGGCATGTTTGGTGCGTGTCTGATGGGTAATGCGCAGCTGGTTGCCGATTGCGTGAAAGCGATGCGCGATGTGGTGTCGATTCCGGTGACGGTGAAAACGCGTATTGGCATCGATGACCAGGACAGCTATGAATTTCTCTGCGATTTCATCAACACCGTTTCCGGCAAAGGCGAGTGTGGGATGTTCATCATCCATGCACGTAAAGCCTGGCTTTCGGGGTTAAGCCCGAAAGAAAACCGTGAAATCCCGCCGCTCGATTATCCGCGTGTGTATCAACTGAAGCGTGACTTTCCGCATCTGACAATGTCGATTAACGGTGGTATCAAGTCGCTGGAAGAGGCCAAAGCACACCTGCAACATATGGATGGCGTGATGGTCGGGCGCGAGGCGTATCAGAATCCGGGTATTCTGGCGGCGGTAGACCGGGAGATCTTTGGTTCCTCGGATACCGATGCCTATCCGGTGGCGGTAGTGCGCGCCATGTATCCGTACATTGAGCGTGAACTCAGCCAGGGGACGTATCTCGGCCATATTACCCGGCATATGTTGGGCTTGTTCCAGGGTATTCCTGGCGCGCGGCAGTGGCGGCGTTATTTAAGTGAAAATGCCCATAAAGCGGGTGCAGACATTAATGTGCTGGAACACGCGCTCAAACTGGTGGCGGATAAGCGTTAACTTTTCACCAAAAAGTAGTCAAATTCACCACGCCCTGCGCACCGTCGCGGGGCGTTTTGCTGTTAAATCAATAGATTATTTTTGGCATGATTCTTGTAATGCCAGCAAGAGATTTCATATTTGGGAGAGCATCATGCTGGAACTACTTTTTGTGATTGGCTTTTTTGTCATGCTGATGGTCACCGGCGTTTCGTTGCTGGGCATTATCGCCGCGCTGGTTGTGGCGACGGCCATTATGTTCCTCGGCGGTATGCTGGCATTGATGATTAAGTTGCTGCCGTGGTTACTACTGGCGATTGCGGTGGTGTGGGTTATTAAGGCGATTAAAGCACCAAAAGTGCCTAAATATCAGCGTTATGACCGCTGGCGTTACTAAGGGATTGTGCGGATGATCACAACCTAAGGTTTTATCCTTAGAACAAAATAGGAATTGATAATCAAATCTGTCACTATTGCGCCTCTAACAGATTCATCGTGCTGTACCCTACATACAGCCGACTATAAAAAGAAAGGGCTTCCCAGGTGGAAGCCCTATTTCTTTTATGGAATCAGCAGGCTGGAACCTTGCGTCGCCCGGCTTTCCAGAATCTCATGCGCACGCTGCGCATCCTTCAGCGGATATTTCTGCTGCTCGGCGACATCGACCTTAATCACACCGCTGGCAATCAAAGAGAACAGTTCATTACTGGCCTCGGTTAATTCCTCCCGTGTGGTGATATAGCCTTGCAGGGAAGGGCGTGTCACATACAACGAGCCTTTTTGATTGAGAATGCCTAAGTTCACACCGGTAACCGCACCTGATGAGTTGCCAAAACTGACCATTAAGCCGCGGCGTTGCAGGCAATCCAGCGACCGTTCCCAGGTGTCTCTGCCCACGGAATCGTACACTACGCGCACTTTCTTACCGCCGGTGATCTCTTTCAATCGCTCGACCAGATTCTCTTCACGATAGTTAATAACCTGCCACGCGCCGGCTTTTAGCGCGCTCTGCGCTTTTTGCGCGGTTCCTACGGTGCCGATAAGTTTCGCGCCCAGAGCTTTTGCCCACTGGCAGGCAATCAAGCCAACGCCGCCAGCCGCTGCGTGGAACAGGAACTGTTCATCGGGTTTAATTTCATAGGTTTTGCGCAGCAGATAATAAACCGTTAAGCCTTTCAGGAAAGATGCTGCAGCTTGCTCAAAAGAAATAGCCGCAGGCAGAATCGCCGCTTTATCCGCATTAATGTTATGCACAGAGCTGTAAGCGCCTAACGCCGACTGCGCATAGACTACACGATCGCCTGCCTTAATATGCTTTACACCACTGCCGACTTTACTCACGATGCCTGCCGCTTCGGTACCTGATCCGCTGGGTAGTGATGGCGGCGGGTAAAGGCCGCTGCGGATATACGTGTCGATAAAATTGATGCCGATGGCTTTATTTTCGACCTGGATTTCATTCTCTGCCGGATCGGCAGGAGTGAACTCTACGGCTTGAAGTACTTCCGGGCCACCGTGCTTGTGAAATTCAATTCGTGTTGCCATGTGTCCTCCAGAACGTATCGTCAGGGTCTGCTTCATATGGTAAAGTTTCGACCCATTCTTTATCTCGGTAACTCCATTCACTATGGCAGGAAATAAACCCTTCAACAAACAGCAGGCTGAACCCCGCGAACGCGATCCACAAGTTGCCGGGCTGAAAGTGCCTCCGCACTCGATCGAAGCGGAGCAGTCGGTGTTGGGCGGTTTAATGCTGGATAACGAACGCTGGGACGATGTAGCCGAGCGTGTGGTGGCAGACGATTTTTACACCCGCCCACACCGCCATATCTTTACTGAAATGGCGCGTTTGCAGGAAAGCGGTAGTCCTATCGATCTGATTACCCTTGCGGAATCGCTGGAACGCCAGGGGCAACTCGATAGCGTCGGTGGTTTTGCTTATCTGGCAGAGCTGTCAAAAAATACGCCAAGTGCGGCGAACATCAGTGCTTATGCTGACATCGTGCGTGAACGTGCCGTTGTCCGTGAGATGATCTCGGTTGCGAATGAGATTGCTGAAGCCGGTTTTGATCCGCAGGGGCGTACCAGCGAAGATCTGCTGGACCTTGCTGAATCGCGCGTCTTTAAAATTGCCGAAAGTCGTGCAAACAAAGACGAAGGGCCGAAGAACATCGCCGATGTGCTCGACGCAACCGTGGCGCGTATTGAGCAGTTGTTTCAGCAGCCACACGATGGCGTTACCGGAGTAAACACCGGTTATGACGATCTCAACAAAAAAACCGCTGGCTTGCAGCCGTCGGATTTGATCATCGTCGCCGCGCGTCCGTCGATGGGTAAAACAACATTTGCGATGAACCTCGTCGAAAACGCGGCGATGTTGCAGGATAAACCAGTACTTATCTTCTCGCTGGAGATGCCTTCAGAACAGATTATGATGCGTTCTCTGGCGTCGCTGTCGCGCGTTGACCAGACTAAAATCCGTACCGGGCAGCTCGATGATGAAGACTGGGCGCGCATTTCCGGCACCATGGGTATTTTGCTCGAAAAACGCAATATCTATATCGATGACTCCTCCGGCCTGACGCCAACGGAAGTGCGTTCCCGCGCACGCCGTATTGCCCGTGAACACGGCGGCATCGGGCTTATCATGATCGACTACCTGCAACTGATGCGCGTACCGGCGCTTTCCGATAACCGTACGCTGGAAATTGCAGAAATCTCTCGCTCGCTGAAAGCACTGGCGAAAGAACTGAACGTGCCGGTGGTGGCGCTGTCCCAGTTGAACCGTTCTCTGGAACAACGTGCCGACAAACGCCCGGTCAACTCCGACCTGCGTGAATCTGGCTCTATCGAGCAGGATGCGGACTTGATCATGTTTATCTATCGTGATGAGGTGTATCACGAAAACAGTGATTTAAAAGGCATCGCGGAAATTATTATCGGTAAACAACGTAACGGCCCAATCGGGACGGTACGCCTGACCTTTAACGGTCAATGGTCGCGCTTCGACAACTATGCGGGGCCGCAGTACGACGACGAATAATAATTATTTTATGAATTAGGCAATTAAAGCAAACACTTATCAAGGAACACAAATGCAAGCGGCAACTGTTGTGATTAACCGCCGCGCTCTGCGACACAACCTGCAACGTCTTCGTGAACTGGCCCCTGCCAGTAAAATGGTTGCGGTGGTGAAAGCGAACGCTTATGGTCACGGTCTTCTTGAGACCGCGCGAACGCTCCCCGATGCTGACGCCTTTGGCGTAGCCCGTCTCGAAGAAGCTCTGCGACTGCGTGCGGGGGGAATCACCAAACCTGTACTGTTACTCGAAGGCTTTTTTGATGCCAGAGATCTGCCGACGATTTCTGCGCAACATTTTCATACCGCCGTGCATAACGAAGAACAGCTGGCTGCGCTGGAAGAGGCTAGCCTGGACGAGCCGGTTACCGTCTGGATGAAACTCGATACCGGTATGCACCGTCTGGGCGTAAGGCCGGAACAGGCTGGGGCGTTTTATCATCGCCTGACACAGTGCAAAAACGTTCGTCAGCCGGTGAATATCGTCAGCCATTTTGCGCGCGCGGATGAACCAAAATGTGGCGCAACCGAGAAACAACTCGCTATCTTTAATACCTTTTGCGAAGGCAAACCTGGTCAACGTTCCATTGCCGCGTCGGGTGGCATTCTGCTGTGGCCACAATCGCATTTTGACTGGGTGCGCCCGGGCATCATTCTTTATGGCGTCTCGCCGCTGGAAGATCGCTCCACCGGTGCCGATTTTGGCTGTCAGCCAGTGATGTCACTAACCTCCAGCCTGATTGCCGTGCGTGAGCATAAAGCCGGAGAGCCTGTTGGTTATGGTGGAACCTGGGTAAGCGAACGTGATACCCGTCTTGGCGTAGTCGCGATGGGCTATGGCGATGGTTATCCGCGCGCCGCTCCATCCGGTACGCCAGTGCTGGTGAACGGTCGCGAAGTACCGATTGTCGGGCGCGTGGCGATGGATATGATCTGCGTAGACTTAGGTCCACAGGCGCAGGACAAAGCCGGGGATCCGGTCATTTTATGGGGCGAAGGTTTGCCCGTAGAACGTATCGCTGAAATGACAAAAGTGAGCGCTTACGAACTTATTACGCGCCTGACTTCAAGGGTCGCGATGAAATACGTGGATTAATCGTTCTGTAATATTTGATTGTCTGTGCCGGATGCGGCGTGAATGCCTTATCCGGCCAATAAAATCCTAAAAATTCAATAAGTTGATGTTCTTTCATGCTCTTATAAAGGTCGTGCCTCTGGCGGATGTTCGTTTGTCATGAGTCTCACTCTGTTGCTAATTGCCGTTCGCTCCTGAACATCCACTCGATCTTCGCCTTCTTCCGGTTTATTGTGTTTTAACCACCTGCCCGTAAACCTGGAGAACCATCGCGTGTTTCAAAAAGTTGACGCCTACGCTGGCGACCCGATTCTTACGCTTATGGAGCGTTTTAAAGAAGACCCTCGCAGCGACAAAGTGAATTTAAGTATCGGTCTGTACTACAACGAAGACGGAATTATTCCACAACTGAAAGCCGTGGCGGAGGCGGAAGCGCGCCTGAATGCGCAGCCCCATGGCGCTTCGCTTTATTTACCGATGGAAGGGCTTAACAGCTATCGCCATGCCATTGCGCCGCTGCTGTTTGGTGCGGACCATCCGGTACTGCAACAACAGCGCGTAGCAACCATTCAAACCCTTGGCGGCTCAGGGGCATTGAAAGTGGGCGCGGATTTCCTGAAACGCTACTTCCCGGAATCAGGCGTCTGGGTCAGCGATCCTACCTGGGAAAACCACGTAGCAATATTCGCCGGGGCTGGATTCGAAGTGAGTACTTACCCCTGGTATGACGAAGCGACTAACAGCGTGCGCTTTAATGACCTGTTGGCGACGCTGAAAACATTACCTGCCCGCAGTATTGTGTTGCTGCATCCATGTTGCCACAACCCAACAGGTGCCGATCTCACTAATGATCAGTGGGATGCGGTGATTGAAATTCTCAAAGCCCGCGAGCTTATCCCATTCCTCGATATTGCCTATCAAGGATTTAGTGCCGGTATGGAAGAGGATGCCTACGCTATTCGCGCCATTGCCAGCGCTGGATTACCCGCTCTGGTGAGCAATTCGTTCTCGAAAATTTTCTCCCTTTACGGCGAGCGCGTCGGCGGACTTTCTGTTCTGTGTGAAGATGCCGAAGCCGCTGGCCGCGTACTGGGGCAATTGAAAGCAACAGTTCGCCGCAACTACTCCAGCCCGCCGAATTTGGGTGCGCAGGTGGTGGCTGCAGTGCTGAATGACGAGGCATTGAAAGCCAGCTGGCTGGCGGAAGTAGAAGAGATGCGTACTCGCATTCTGGCAATGCGTCAGGAATTGGTGAAGGTATTAAGCACAGAGATGCCAGAACGCAATTTCGATTATCTGCTTAATCAGCGCGGCATGTTCAGTTATACCGGTTTAAGTGCCGCTCAGGTTGACCGACTACGTGAAGAATTTGGTGTCTATCTCATCGCCAGCGGTCGCATGTGTGTCGCCGGGTTAAATACGGCAAATGTACAACGTGTGGCAAAGGCGTTTGCTGCGGTGATGTAATGCAGGAAAGCAGGCTGGAGTTACCCAGCCTGCAGTGAAATTAAACTGTCGTCGCTTTCACTATTTCTTTGTAGATGATTTTTTTGATGCCGTTGTTCTACGTGAGAGATAATAAAACGTTGTCAGTTCTTTTATTGTTAAGTTTATCCCAATTAACTGGAATTCCTTTCCGGTAATGCTGCCAACTTACTGATAGTGTTTTATGTTCAGATAATGCCCGATGACCTTGTCATGCAGCTCCACCGATTTTGAGAACGACAGTGACTTCCGTCCCAGCCTTGCCAGATGTTGTCTCAGATTCAGATTATGTCGCTCAATGCGCTGAGTGTAACGCTTGCTGATAACGTGCAGCTTTCCCTTCAGGCGTGATTCATACAGCGGCCAGCCATCCGTCATCCATACCACGACCTCAAAGGCCGGCAGCAGGCTCAGAAGACGCTCCAGTGTGGCCAGAGTGCGTTCACCGAAGACGTGCGCCACAACCGTCCTCCGTATCCTGTCATACGCGTAAAACAGCCA
>NZ_MIIV01000533.1:0-16894 GCF_001743015.1 Shigella sp. FC1567 | reverse complement strand
TTTCTGGTGCGTACCGGGCTGAGAGGCGGTGTAAGTGAACTGTAGTTGCCATGTTTTACGGCAATGAGAGCAGAGATAGCGCTGATGTCCGGCAGTGCTTTTGCCGTTACGCACCACGCCTTCAGTAGCGGAGCAGGAAGGACATCTGATGGAAATGGAAGCCACGCAAGCACCTTAAAATCACCATCATACACTAAATCAGTAAGTTGGCAGCATTACCCGAAAATGATTACAGCGTAACGTCTACCTCTGCGGGTACCAAAATGCAGATGACTCAACGTGATATTCCTCAGTCGGTCACTATTGTTAGCCAGCAGCGGATGGAAGATCAGCAGTTACAAACGCTGGGCGAAGTGATGGAAAACACGCTGGAGATCAGCAAAAGTCAGGCGGATTCCGATCGTGCTCTTTATTATTCCCGCGGATTCCAGATCGATAACTATATGGTTGATGGTATCCCCACCTATTTTGAATCGCGCTGGAATCTGGGCGATGCACTTTCTGATATGGCACTGTTTGAACGCGTAGAAGTAGTGCGTGGCGCGACAGGACTCATGACCGGGACGGGTAATCCATCTGCGGCAATTGATATGGTTCGAAAACACGCGACCAGTCGTGAATTTAAAGGCGATGTCTCGGCGGAATACGGTAGCTGGAACAAAGAACGGTATGTGGCGGATTTACAAAGCCCACTCACCGAAGACGGTAAAATCCGCGCGCGAATTGTCGGCGGCTACCAGAATAACGACTCATGGCTGGACCGCTACAACAGTGAAAAGACCTTCTTCTCCGGCATTGTCGATGCTGATTTAGGCGATCTTACGACGCTTTCAGCCGGTTACGAATATCAGCGCATTGATGTTAATAGCCCTACCTGGGGCGGTTTACCGCGCTGGAATACTGATGGCAGCAGCAACAGTTACGATCGTGCACGCAGTACCGCACCTGACTGGGCGTACAACGATAAAGAGATCAACAAGGTCTTTATGACCCTGAAGCAGCGGTTTGCTGATACCTGGCAAGCGACACTGAATGCCACCCACTCTGAAGTCGAATTTGACAGCAAAATGATGTATGTCGATGCCTATGTAAACAAAGCGGATGGTATGCTGGTTGGGCCATACAGTAATTATGGACCTGGCTTTGATTATGTCGGCGGCACCGGTTGGAACAGTGGCAAACGTAAAGTTGATGCGCTGGATTTGTTCGCTGACGGTAGTTATGAATTGTTTGGTCGTCAGCACAATCTAATGTTTGGTGGCAGTTACAGCAAACAAAACAATCGTTACTTCAGTTCATGGGCCAACATCTTCCCGGATGAAATTGGCAGTTTCTACAACTTTAATGGCAATTTCCCACAAACCGACTGGTCACCACAGAGCCTGGCACAGGACGATACCACACATATGAAATCGTTATATGCTGCCACTCGAGTCACCCTTGCCGATCCGCTGCATCTGATCCTCGGCGCACGTTATACCAACTGGCGGGTTGATACGCTGACTTACAGCATGGAGAAAAACCACACCACGCCTTACGCTGGTCTGGTGTTTGACATCAATGACAACTGGTCGACCTACGCCAGCTATACCTCTATTTTCCAGCCGCAAAATGATCGTGACAGTTCAGGCAAATATCTGGCTCCAATCACCGGTAACAACTACGAGCTGGGTCTGAAATCGGGCTGGATGAATAGCCGTCTGACCACCACGTTAGCCATCTTCCGTATTGAGCAGGATAATGTCGCTCAGTCCACCGGTACACCTATCCCCGGCAGCAACGGCGAAACCGCCTATAAAGCGGTGGATGGGACAGTCAGTAAAGGGGTGGAATTTGAACTCAACGGCGCAATTACCGACAACTGGCAGCTGACATTTGGCGCAACGCGCTATATTGCAGAGGATAACGAAGGAAACGCCGTTAATCCTAATCTGCCACGCACCACGGTTAAAATGTTCACCAGCTATCGGTTGCCTGTCATGCCAGAGTTGACAGTCGGCGGTGGTGTGAACTGGCAAAATCGCGTGTATACCGACACCGTGACACCGTATGGCACCTTCCGCGCCGAGCAAGGTAGCTACGCGCTGGTGGATCTCTTCACCCGCTACCAGGTGACGAAAAACTTCTCGTTACAGGGGAACGTCAATAACCTGTTCGACAAAACCTACGATACCAACATGGAAGGTTCTATCGTCTACGGCGCACCGCGTAATTTCAGCATTACCGGCACGTATCAATTCTGAATAACACCTGTAAAAAAGGCAGCCATCTGGCTGCCTTAGTCTCCCCAACGTCTTACGGATTAGTGGTTACGGATGTACTCATCCATCTCGGTTTTCAGGTTATCGGATTTAGTACCGAAAATCGCCTGAACACCAGAACCCGCAACCACTACGCCCGCTGCGCCCAGTTTCTTCAGGCCAGCCTGATCCACTTTAGACACATCAGCAACGCTGACGCGCAGACGGGTAATACATGCGTCGAGGTTAGTAATGTTTTCTTTACCACCAAATGCAGCAACCAGAGCCGGTGCCATTTCGCTGGTACCTGTTGCTTTTGCATCTTCAGTCGCGTCTTCACGACCCGGCGTTTTCAGATCCAGTGCTTTAATCAGCACGCGGAAGATGGTGTAGTAAACAATCGCATAACCGATACCGACGATCGGGAACAGCCACAGTTTGCTGCTGTTACCAGACAGAACGATAAAGTCGATCAGACCGTGCGAGAACGACGTACCGTCATGCATCCCCAGAAGAATACAGATTGGGAATGCCAGGCCTGCCAGAATCGCGTGGATGATGTACAGGATCGGCGCAACGAACATGAAGGAGAACTCGATCGGCTCGGTGATACCGGTCAGGAACGAGGTCAGCGCCGCGGAGATCATAATACCGCCCACTTTCGCGCGGTTTTCTGGTTTAGCAGAGTGCCAGATAGCAATTGCGGCAGCTGGCAGACCGTACATTTTGAACAGGAAGCCACCAGACAGTTTACCCGCAGTCGGGTCACCCGCCATATAACGCGGAATGTCGCCGTGGAAAACCTGACCTGCTGCGTTGGTGTATTCACCAATCTGCATCTGGAAAGGTACGTTCCAGATGTGGTGCAGACCAAACGGTACCAGGCAACGTTCGATGAAACCGTAAATGCCAAACGCAACTACCGGGTTCTGGTAAGCAGCCCACTGAGAGAAGGTCTGGATTGCAGAACCAATCGGCGGCCAAATGAAGGACAGCACAACGCCAGTAAAGATGGCAGCCAGGCCAGAAATGATCGGCACAAAGCGTTTACCGGCAAAGAAGCCAAGATACTCAGGCAGCTTAATACGGTAGAAACGGTTAAACATGTACGCTGCGATCGCACCGGAGATAATCCCTCCGAGTACGCCAGTATCCGCCAGGTGTTTAGAGGCGATTTCTTCAGCAGGTAAATGCAGTACCAGTGGCGCAACCACGGCCATGGTTTTAACCATGATGCCATAGGCAACAACTGCGGCCAGCGCGGATACGCCATCGTTATTGGTAAAGCCGAGGGCGACACCGATCGCAAAAATCAGTGGCATGTTTGCAAAGACGGAACCGCCTGCTTCTGCCATAACATGCGATACAACGGCGGGCAGCCAGCTGAAATTCGCGGAACCGACGCCCAGCAGAATACCTGCGATAGGTAGTACGGATACCGGCAGCATCAGCGATTTACCGACCTTTTGCAGGTTAGCAAATGCATTCTTAAACATAATTGAGAGTGCTCCTGAGTATGGGTGCTTTTTTTACGTTCTCACGCGTGGCAAGGGGGGAGAGCCTCGCCGTGTACAGGGCATCTAAGCGCCCTTTATTTATTACACAGAGTAAAATAATTCAGTGCCAATTTGTTTGACGGCTATCACGTTTCAACTTCAGATCATTGGAGAAGTTGCACATTTTGACAAAACATATGTCACAATATTTCAAACGCGGTTATTCACCGCCCAATTTTCGGCGGTGAACTTTACTCGTTTTAGCCATTAATTACGAGCTTTAAAAAAACTCATTCAACGGATGGATTGAAGGCGGGAAGCGTCGATGTGAAACAGACGGGCGAAGTTATCGGTGGTTACCTGCGCCAGTTCTTCAACGGCAACACCTTTCAACACAGCCATGTATTCTGCAACGTCACGAACCATCGCAGGTTGATTCTCTTTTCCTCGATGCGGTACCGGCGCAAGGTAAGGTGAGTCAGTTTCCACCAGTAATCGATCCAGGGGGACATAACGCGCAGCATCGCGCAGTTGCTCCGCATTACGGAAGGTCACAATGCCGGAAAAGGAGATGTAAAATCCGAGATCCAGTAATTTACCCGCCGTTTCTCTGTCCTCTGTAAAACAGTGTAGTACGCCACCGCAATCCGTCACTTTTTCTTCGCGCAGAATTGCCAGCGTATCGGCACGGGCGTCACGGGTATGGACGATAACCGGCTTGTTCAGTTCACGACCAATCTGGATATGATGGATGAAGGACTCTTGCTGACGTACTTTAGTTTCCGGTGTGTAATAATAATCCAGCCCGGTTTCACCCAGCGCTACAACACCCTCTTCTGCCGCCAGACGGCGTAAATCTTCTACATCGTAGGGATCATTCTGGTTGAGTGGATGCACGCCACAAGAAAATACGACGTTGTCACGTTCGCCTACCAGATCCCGCATATGTAAATAACCCGGTAATGTTGTGGCGACTGCCAGACAAAATTTCACATCGCGTGCGGCGGCTTTCGCCAGAACGTCATCCACGTCCTTATGCAAAGATTCATAATCCAGACCATCGAGATGGCAGTGTGAGTCGACTAAAAACATGATGTCTCTCTTAAAGATGAGGAACCGGTAGCACAACGCCCGGTTGCAGGTAATGCTCAATACGCAGTAAAAGATCGGTGATGAGAAGCTCGCGGTTGATGCCTGTGACAGACATTAACTGTTCACGAATGTGGCAAACATCCCCCAGTATAGCCTGCAGGCGCGAGGGAGAAAGATGGTTTGCCAGTTCGGCGACCAGGCCCGGCACATCAACATTGGTCACCTGTGCAGCGCCATGATGGCGTTTTAGCGCATCCATCAGCAACGTTGCCAGCCAGTGTAAACGCGCCGGAGCTTGTTCATGATTAAGGGCCGCCAGCAGCGAATACCAGTCGCCCGATGGTACGCTATATGCCAACGCCTGACACAATGTTTCACGAGCCTGCCAGTTATCTCCCTGAAACAACGCCAGTGCCGCGCTAGGCGAACCGGCACTTAAGCGCAATGCGGCAAGTAATGCATCCTGTGACATTGTCACTTCGCGTGAAAGCCAGGTCACGGTGTACTGTTCCGGCGGCGGCGCAAGGTAATGTAACCGACAACGACTACGTAATGTTGCCAGTAAACGTTCAGGCTCGCGGGTAGCCAGGAAAAACCAGGTTTCTGCTGGTGGCTCTTCAAGCGTTTTCAGCAATGCGTTAGCCGCGGCGTCGGTCAGTAAGGCAGCATCGGTTACCCAGACAACTTTCGCACCACCTAGGCGTGCGTGCTCATTCAGCTTTTCGGTGACCTCACGTACCGCATCAATGCCCAGCGTATTTTTCCCTTTTTCGGGAGCCAGGGTGTAGTAATCGGGATGCGTGCCAGCCTGCATCAACTGACATCCACGACAGTGACCGCAACTTTTGTGGCCCTGCGGTTGTTGGCAGAGTAAATAACGGCTCAGGGCGTAGATTAAAGCATCATCGCCCATGCCCGGTAACGCCTGAATGAGTAGCGCATGGTGACCTCTTCCGGCCTGATAGCTGGCTACCAGTTTTTCGAAATCAGGTCGTAACCATGGATACCATCTCATGCGTCCAACTCCTTCACCCAGTGGGTCACGGTAGTACGGATTGCATCCATCACGGCCTCCAGCGGCTGGGTGGCATCAATGGTATGAATACTTTTATCTTGTGCAGCCAGTTCCAGATAGCGGGCGCGGGTGCGATTAAAGAAATCGAAAGACTCTTGCTCAATACGATCCAGCTCGCCGCGCGCACGCGCGCGTTTTAAGCCAACTTCCGGGGTAACATCGAGATAGAGCGTTAAGTCAGGGCGAAAATCCCCGAGAACAGCATCACGCAGTGTTGCCAGCATATGTTGGTCAATACCACGTCCTCCGCCCTGATACGCCTGAGTGGAGAGATCGTGGCGATCGCCAATCACCCAGGTGCCGTTAGCCAGAGCTGGTTTGATGACCGTTTCTACCAGTTGAACGCGCGCGGCATAAAACATCAGAACTTCGGCTTTATCGGTAATGACTTCATCGCCTACCGATTTGATATCCAGCACCAGGCTTCTTAACTTTTCGGCAAGTTGCGTACCGCCAGGTTCCCGAGTGAAAACCATGTCGCGGATACCCAGTTGCTCAAGCGTCTCAACCACCACATTACGCGCGGTAGTTTTGCCTGCGCCTTCCAGCCCCTCAATGACGATATACTTACTGCGCATTTTTTTCCTTAAGCACTTTCAGATAATCCTGCACAGACTTGTTATGGCTGGCAAGATTGGTATTAAACGTGTGACCACCTTTACCATCGGCCACAAAATAGAGATACGGCGTTTTTGCCGGATGCGCAGCAGCCTTCAGCGAATCCGCCCCCGGCGTAGCTATCGCACCTGGCGGCAAACCGGTAATGGTATAGGTGTTATACGCTGTCGGCGTTTCCAGGTCTGCACGAGAAAGTTTGCCATTATAACGCTCTCCCATCCCGTAAATCACGGTTGGGTCGGTCTGCAGGCGCATACCAATGCGTAAACGGTTGATAAATACCGAGGCAACCTGATCGCGTTCACTGGCAACGGCGGTTTCTTTTTCGATAATTGATGCCATCGTCACCAGCTGGTTTTTATCTTTATAAGGCAGACCGTCCGCACGCCCTTCCCAGGCGCTATCGACCGCTTTCACCATTTTCTTGTGCGCTCGCTTGAGTAACGCGACATCGGTGGTATTGGCGGTATACATCCAGGTGTCTGGCCAGAACCAACCTTCAATCCACTCCGGGTTTTCCAGTTCAAGTGCCTGCGCTACGGTGGCGTACTTATCGTCACTCAGCGTGTGCTTGATATACGGAGCCTCACGCAATTGCTTGAGGTAGTCGCTCAGACGCATCCCTTCTACCAGTCGCAGCGGGAACTGTGCTTCTTTACCGCTTTCCAGCAATTTCAGCATCTCGCGCACGGTCATCTGCGGTGTAAAGCGGTAGTCCCGGCTTTAAAGTGAGAAAGATCCGGTTCGATACGCAGCAACCATTGAAAAACCCGTGGGCGATTGATGATCTTATCGGCATAAAGCTGTTCACCAAGCGCCAGACGTCCGGTCCCTGGCTTCAGGGTAAATATCGTCTCTTCTTTGATAAGCAATTTGCTGTCGGCAAGATGGCGAACCTTCCAGACGCCCACACCAGCGGCGATACCCAGTACCACCAGCAATAACAAGATAATCAATAACACTTTTTTCATGACTAATTCGGGCGCTCACAAAGTGGGGCTAAATATTCATATAACGTTGCTGACGAAAAGGAGACATCGCCACAGGCACGTACGGGCATCACTGGCATTAACGCATTACAAATAACCATCTCATCTGCCTGCAACGCCTCTTCCAGAGAGGCTTGCACTTCGACAAGCTGATAAGAGGATTGTGCCAGCAAACGGATACAGAATTGTCGCATAATGCCGTTAACACCTGCCTGATCCAGTCGCGGCGTATAAACTACATTGCCCTTCCGCCAGAACAAATTAGCCGCACAGCATTCCGTAACCCACCCTTCGCTGTCAAGGACCAGCGCCTCATCAGCGTTTGTCTGCTCAAGATGAGAGCGGATCAATACTTGCTCAAGCCGATTAAGATGTTTAATACCTGCAAGATGGGGATTGCGCCCCAGCCGCACCGGGCTTAGCGCCAACGTCATCCCTTCGTTACGCAAACGGTCGTAATGTGCAGGATAAACCGTAACGGAGAGAATCCGCGTTGCCGGTCCACTGTTCAATGTGCTGTACCCTCGCCCGCCACTACCGCGACTGATCACGACTTTCAGCACACCATTTTGCTGTTCTGCTGCCAGCGTTTTCATCTCTTGTTCAAGCTGAGGCCAGAAGTCACAGAAAATCATCAACCGCTGACAAGCATCCTGTAGTCGCTGGATATGCGCCGATAACAAACTGACTTTACCGTCGATAACTCTGGCGGTGGTAAAACAACCATCACCAAACTGCGTTGCCCGATCGCTTACTGCCAGCGATTCCTGCTTATGACCGTTAATTAAGAACATACCGGCTCCTTATCAGAGAATTGTTAGTGTGGCAGCATGCTCACTACGGAACAAGTCGGAATAAAAGCTAAGAAAAAAGGCCCGCAAGCGGACCTTTTATATGGGTGGGAAATGACAACTTAGATCTTTTTAAAGATCAAAGAACCATTAGTGCCACCGAAGCCGAAGGAGTTACACAGCGTGTATTCCATTCCGCTGACCTGACGTGCTTCATGCGGTACGAAATCCAGATCGCAACCTTCATCCAGGTTATCCAGGTTGATGGTTGGCGGAACAGCCTGATCGCGCAGCGCCAGGATGGAGTAGATAGACTCTACTGCCCCCGCCGCACCTAACAGGTGACCGGTCATAGATTTCGTGGAGCTTACCAACACACGGCTTGCAGCTTCACCGAAGATGGCTTTCACCGCCTGCGCTTCAGCTTTATCGCCAGCCGGCGTAGAAGTACCGTGCGCGTTAACGTAGCCAATCTGACTCGCTTCAATGCCTGCATCACGCAGAGCATTTGCCATTGCCAGAGCTGCGCCTGCGCCATTTTCTGGCGGTGACGTCATATGATAAGCATCGCTGCTCATACCAAAGCCGACGAGTTCAGCGTAAATTTTCGCACCGCGTTTTTTCGCGTGTTCGTACTCTTCTAGTACCAGCATACCGGCACCATCGCCCAGTACGAAGCCATCACGCTCTTTATCCCACGGGCGGCTCGCCGCTTGCGGGTTATCATTGCGGGTAGATAATGCACGTGCCGCGCCAAAACCACCAACGCCCAGCGGCGTACTGGCTTTCTCTGCGCCACCTGCAACCATCACGTCAGCATCGCCATACGCGATAATACGCGCAGCATGACCAATGTTGTGCACGCCGGAAGTACAGGCGGTCGCGATAGAGATGCTTGGGCCACGCAGGCCATACATGATAGTCAGATGACCTGCCACCATGTTCACAATCGTTGACGGAACGAAGAATGGGCTGATCTTACGTGGACCACCGTTCATCAGAGATGTGTGGTTTTCTTCGATCAGTCCGAGGCCGCCAATCCCGGAGCCAATTGCGGCACCAATGCGGGTTGCGTTCTCTTCCGTTATTTCAAGGCCAGAATCCTGCATGGCCTGAACGCCAGCGACAATTCCATATTGAATGAAGGCATCCATCTTGCGCTGTTCTTTGCGCGAGATAATGTCCTCACAGTTAAAATCCTTTACTAAGCCAGCAAATTTCGTTGCATAGGCGCTAGTATCGAAATGGTCGATTAGGCTGATGCCACTCTGACCGGCAAGCAGAGCTTTCCAGGTAGACTCTACGGTATTGCCGACAGGAGACAACATGCCCAGTCCGGTCACAACTACACGACGCTTAGACACGTTTGTCCTCCAGGGAGGGAAAAAATGATTCTAGTGGGACAAAAAGATAAAACTCAGGCGGTCGAACGACCGCCTGGAGATGTTCACTTACGCCTGGTGGCCGTTGATGTAATCAATGGCAGCCTGAACGGTGGTGATTTTCTCAGCTTCTTCGTCCGGAATCTCAGTATCAAACTCTTCTTCCAGAGCCATTACCAGCTCAACGGTGTCAAGAGAATCCGCGCCCAGGTCTTCAACGAAAGAAGCATTGTTGGTAACTTCTTCCTGCTTAACGCCCAGCTGTTCGCCGATAATTTTCTTAACGCGTTCTTCGATAGTGCTCATACTCTTAAATTTCCTATCAAAACTCGCTTTCGCGATGGTTTTCGTAGTGTATAAAATGTTGAAAAATTTGCAACTAAATCCCGGCAGGTCTTACCACGATTTTACGTTATTTTGAGGCCTTACCCCCCAATAACGCAAATCATTTTGCACTAATTATTACTCATAACCACGCAGACTGCGCGCAACATGAGCATTTTGTGCAAATCGCGGTCAGACCATGTACATCCCGCCGTTCACATGCAAAGTTTCACCCGTGATGTAAGCTGCTTCGTCGGATGCCAGGAATGCAACCGCGTTGGCGATTTCCTGTGCGCCGCCGAGGCGACCCGCAGGAACCTGCGCCAGGATACCCGCACGCTGGTCATCGCTCAGCGCACGTGTCATGTCCGTTTCAATAAAGCCCGGAGCAACAACGTTTACAGTAATACCGCGTGACGCAACTTCGCGCGCCAGTGATTTACTGAAGCCGATCAAGCCCGCTTTCGCCGCAGCGTAGTTGGCCTGACCGCCATTTCCCATGGTACCAACCACAGAACCGATAGTGATAATACGACCATGACGCTTTTTCATCATAGCGCGCATTACCGCTTTTGACAGACGGAAAACAGATGAAAGGTTGGTTTCGATAATATCGTTCCACTCTTCATCTTTCATTCGCATTAACAGGTTATCACGAGTGATACCGGCATTATTGACCAGGATATCCACTTCACCAAATTCTGCGCGAATTTTTTCCAGAACAGATTCGATAGATGCCGGGTCGGTCACATTCAACATCAGACCTTTGCCGTTAGCACCTAAATAATCACTGATCGCCTGAGCGCCATTTTCACTGGTCGCAGTGCCAATAACTTTCGCGCCACGGGCTGCGAGCGTTTCAGCAATTGCGCGGCCAATTCCGCGGCTTGCACCGGTTACCAGTGCGATTTTTCCTTCAAAATTCATGATTTTCCTCTTTTAAAGCTCGAGCGCCGCTGCCATCGCTGAAGGTTCGTTCAGCGCCGAGGCGGTCAGGGTGTCGACAATGCGTTTCGTCAGGCCAGTTAGCACTTTGCCCGGGCCGACTTCATAGAGATGTTCTACGCCTTGCGCTGCCATGTACTCAACAGACTTCGTCCACTGAACCGGGTTATACAACTGACGTACCAGTGCGTCACGAATGGCATCACCATTGGTTTCGCATTTCACATCAACGTTATTCACAACAGGAACTGTTGGTGCGTTAAAGGTGATTTTCGCTAATTCTACTGCCAGTTTGTCGGCTGCTGGTTTCATCAGCGCACAGTGAGACGGTACGCTCACTGGTAACGGCAGCGCGCGTTTTGCGCCCGCAGCTTTACAGGCAGCGCCAGCACGCTCAACCGCCTCTTTATGACCGGCAATAACCACCTGTCCCGGAGAGTTAAAGTTTACCGGAGAAACGACCTGACCTTCTGCAGCTTCTTCACACGCTTTCGCAATAGACGCATCATCCAGACCGATGATTGCCGCCATAGCGCCCGTGCCTTCTGGTACGGCTTCTTGCATGAACTTGCCGCGCATCTCAACCAGACGCACCGCATCAGCGAAATCAATCACGCCAGCGCAAACCAACGCGGAGTATTCCCCCAGGCTGTGACCGGCCATCATTGCCGGTGCTTTACCGCCCTGCTGCTGCCATACGCGATACAGCGCAACAGATGCAGTCAACAGCGCTGGCTGGGTTTGCCAGGTTTTATTCAGTTCTTCAGCTGGCCCCTGCTGGGTCAGCGCCCACAGGTCGTAGCCCAGCGCCGCAGAAGCTTCAGCAAACGTTTCTTCGACAATTGGATAGCTCGCCGCCATATCAGCCAGCATTCCAACGGTTTGAGAACCCTGTCCAGGGAACACAAATGCAAATTGCGTCATGTTTTAATCCTTATCCTAGAAACGAACCAGCGCGGAGCCCCAGGTGAATCCACCGCCAAAGGCTTCAAGCAGAACCAACTGCCCCGGCTTAATGCGCCCGTCGCGTACAGCTTCATCCAGCGCGCACGGGACAGAGGCCGCAGAGGTATTACCGTGGCGATCCAACGTCACCACGACATTGTCCATAGACATACCGAGTTTTTTCGCCGTTGCACTGATAATACGCAGGTTAGCCTGATGCGGAACCAGCCAGTCCAGTTGAGAACGGTCAAGATTATTCGCCGCCAGCGTCTCATCAACGATGTGCGCCAGTTCCGTTACCGCAACCTTGAAGACTTCGTTGCCCGCCATCGTCAGATGAATTGAATTCTCTGGATTCACGCGGTCGGCGTTTGGCAGCGTCAGCAATTCACCATAACTACCGTCGGCATGCAGATGGGTGGAGATGATTCCCGGCTCTTCAGAAGCAGCCAGCACCGCAGCGCCCGCGCCATCGCCAAAAATAATAATAGTCCCACGATCTGTTGGATCGCAGGTGCGCGCCAGTACATCGGAACCGACGACCAGAGCATACTTCACCGCCCCAGATTTCACGTATTGATTGGCTACGCTTAATGCATAGGTGAAACCTGCGCAGGCTGCTGCAACGTCAAATGCCGGGCAACCTTTAATGCCCAACATGCTTTGAATCTGACAAGCTGCGCTCGGGAAAGCGTGCGTAGCAGAAGTCGTTGCCACAACGATCAGGCCAATCTGGTCTTTCTCAATGCCCGCCATCTCAATTGCGCGTGTCGCCGCTTCAAAGCCCATGGTTGAAACGGTTTCGTTTGGCGCGGCAATGTGGCGTTCGCGGATACCGGTACGAGTGACAATCCACTCGTCAGAGGTGTCCACCATTTTTTCCAAATCGGCGTTTGTCCGCACTTGTTCGGGCAGATAGCTGCCAGTACCAATAATCTTCGTATACATGTACGCTCAGTCACTTTTCGGTTATATACCGTCACTTGCAAACTGCGAGTTCGCTGGCAGCGTCCTGCTACCGCAGAGTTCCGCTTTTGCCACCGTCCAGCAGCTCAAAACCAGCTGGGTATACAGATTCCAGGCGAGCGGCAATTCGCTGAGGAACTTGTCGCTGCACCGCCTGCACTGCCTGTTCAATCGCGACCGCAAAAGCTCGCTGATTGGCTGCACCATGACTTTTTATCACCGTGCCGCGCAATCCTAACAGACAGGCGCCGTTATACTGGTCGGGGTTGAGGTGACTGAATCGCCTCGTCAGGCTCTTTTGTAGCCAACGCTTTAATAACAGTAGCCACCACGACGTTTTTTCCCTTCACCCTGAGATTTCAGCAGAGAAAGGAACATCCTGACAACACCTTCCATCGTCTTTAACGTGACATTTCCTGTAAAGCCGTCACAAACCAGCACATCTGTCTTGCCAGTTAACAACTCATTGGCTTCAAGATAGCCGATATAATTGATAGAAGGGATTGTTTTAAGCACCGCTGAGGCATCCCGAATACTGTCGAGACCCTTTACTTCTTCTTCACCAATATTGAGCAACGCCACGCGAGGATTGGGAATTTCCACCACCTCTTCAGCCAGAACTGAGCCCATAATGGCAAATTGCACCAACATTGTGCTGTCACAATCGACGTTGGCCCCTAAATCGAGGACCACCGTTTTGCCCTTTTGCTGATGTGGTAATACCGTCACCAGCGCCGGACGCTCAATCCCCTCCAGGGGCCTGAGTAATAATTTTGCCAGCCCCATCAGTGCCCCGGTATTACCGGCACTGACACAGGCTTGCGCTCGACCTTCTTTCACCAGCTCCAGGGCCATACGCATTGAACTCCCACGACTAGCGCGGATAGCTTGCGAAGGCCGGGCATCACTGGCGATAACTGACTGCGCAGGAATAATCTGCAGACGCGAACGTTGTTCAAAGTCAGCTTTAGCAAGTAATGGCGTGATGGCGTCGGGATTGCCGACTAAAAGAAGAGTGAGTTGCGAATTAGAATTCAGTGCCTGCAATGCTGCAGGCACTGTCACGGAAGGGCCAAAATCCCCTCCCATGACATCTAACGCCAGGGTTAGACGTGTCAAGGTATCGTCGCCGCCCGGTTTGGTCTTTCCCCAGTTGCCTGGGGAAAATCCTCACTAAGCTTCATCACGCAGACGCGTGATTACTTAGCGATGACCTTGCGGCCGCGGTAGTAACCGTCGGCAGTGATATGGTGACGCAGGTGTTTTTCACCAGAAGTTTTGTCTACAGACAGGCTGGTGACTGCGGTCAGCGCGTCATGGGAACGACGCATGCCACGTTTGGAACGGGTTGGTTTATTCTGTTGTACGGCCATGGACCTTACTCCTCAATTACGGTTTATCCCCGATCCAACGGGGAGCACCAATTACTTACGCTTTAAGCTGGCTAATACGGCAAATGGGTTTGGCTTTTGCACTTCTTCAGGCAGTTCACCAAAGACCATGTCCGCTTCGGACACTTCACAGTGTTCAGAATCATGCACCGGAACTACCGGCAAGGCGAGGATGATTTCATCTTCAACCATTGCAAGCAGATCGATTTCACCGAATTCGTTAACCTCAATCGGTTCATACGCTTCCGGCAGTGCTTCAGCCTGTTCGTCTGAACGCACAGGACTAAAACAATACGTTGTGTAGACCTGATGAGTAAACGGCTTCCCGCAACGCTGACACTCGAGCGTTACCGTCACCTTCGCATCGCCGTTTAACACTGCGAGACGTTGGTTATCGATAGCGAACGACATGGAGCATTCCACATCACTGTCCACACTGACTACGGATTCGGCGACGCGCTCAACCTGATCAGGGGTATAGATACCCTGGTAATCAAGGCGTTTTTGAGCCGTACGAACCGGATCGAGAGTCAGGGGTAATTTTACCTTTTGCATAGGGCGCGCATATTAACTTTGTAACGTCATAGAGTCAAAGAAAAAGGCAGCCTGTGGTTGCCTTTTGCCAATAATTCGCACACATTGCGGGTTACTGCTTTATTTTCGTTCAGTGCTGATAACGAACATCAACCTGCAAAACGAAGCGCATAGTTTAAAATGGCTATCATCAATACGCTATATCTGATGGAAAAAAATATGCCTAAACTTATTTTAGCCTCCACCTCGCCATGGCGTCGCGCTCTTCTGGAAAAACTGCAAATCTCTTTTGAATGTGCAGCACCAGAGGTCGACGAAACCCCACGCAGCGACGAATCACCGCGACAGTTGGTGCTTCGACTGGCACAAGAAAAAGCGCAATCTCTGGCGTCACGTTATCCGGATCATTTAATTATTGGTTCAGACCAGGTATGTGTTCTTGATGGCGAAATCACCGGTAAACCGTTAACGGAAGAAAATGCCCGTCTGCAATTACGCAAAGCCAGCGGCAATATCGTCACCTTCTATACTGGACTGGCGTTGTTTAATTCGGCGAATGGGCATCTACAAACAGAAGTGGAGCCTTTTGACGTCCATTTCCGTCACCTGTGCGAGGCGGAGATTGATAATTACGTGCGTAAGGAGCATCCCCTGCACTGCGCGGGTAGCTTTAAGAGTGAAGGATTTGGCATTACGCTGTTTGAGCGTTTAGAGGGACGTGACCCTAACACGCTGGTTGGTTTACCGCTAATCGCGCTGTGTCAGATGTTACGTCGGGAAGGGAAAAACCCGCTGATGGGATAGTTGTTTGCGCCGGATGCGGTTACGTCGCATCGGCAATCGGTGCAGGCGGCCTGATGCGGCGTAAACGCCTTATCAGGCAACCGCCCATTATCAGGCTTATATGCTTGTATTAGCGCGCGTTACGCAGCTTTTGCAAACAACGCTTCAAACCTTCATCCATCGGCGCTTCGATACGCATCACCTCACCGGTCCCCGGATGGGTAAACTTCAACGCTGCGGCGTGCAGGAACAGACGATTTAATCCCGTGCCTGCTTCAGTGAGCTGTCTGTCAAATTCACGGTCACCGTAGCGATCGTCAAAGGCAATCGGATGACCCGCATACTGTGTATGCACACGGATCTGATGAGTACGTCCGGTTACCGGGCTACAACGCACCAGGGTGGCAAATGCATAGCGTTCTTCCACTTTAAAGCGTGTTTCCGACGGTTTGCCTTCCTGACTGACACGCACGATACGTTCGCCGCTTTGCAGAATATTTTTCAATAACGGCGCTTGAACGCTCTTCACATGCGACTGCCACTGACTGCGCACCAGCGCCAGGTAATCTTTTTGCATTCCTTTTTCACGTAATTGCTCATGCAGAGAACGCAACGCCGAGCGTTTTTTCGCTACCAGCAACACACCTGAAGTGTCCCGGTCGAGACGATGAACCAGTTCAAGGAACCGCGCTTCCGGGCGCAACGCCCGCAAACCTTCGATAACGCCGAAGCTTAAACCACTGCCGCCATGTACCGCCGTACCGGAAGGTTTATTCAGCACCAGGATATGATCATCTTCATATAAGATGACGTCCGCCAGCGCCGCCACCTTTTGCAGATGTGGCGAAACCGCCTCTTCTTCCCGCTCAGCAACGCGAACCGGTGGGATACGCACCTCATCACCCGCTTCGAGTTTATATTCAGGCTTAATACGTTTTTTGTTCACCCGCACTTCGCCTTTACGCAAAATACGGTAAATCATACTTTTTGGTACGCCTTTCAATTGGGTACGCAAAAAGTTGTCGATACGTTGCCCCGCTTCGTCAGCGGTGATAGCAACAATTTTTACGGATGGAGTCTCTGTTTTCATGGTGGGCGATTCTAATTAGCCAACAGGATTCGCGCCACTCATTTTTCTATGCTTATATTTAGTTTTACACCTTATTACTTCACTACGTGATCACTTTATTGATGGTTATTAAACCAATCACCAGCAAGAAGTGAAAAATGTAATGAACGCATCCCACACAATTAAACACGGAGCAGTATGATGGTTAAAAGGGTGAAACTGGCAGGTGTGGAGCCTCGCAGATTTCCGGCATC
>NZ_MIIV01000532.1:0-17013 GCF_001743015.1 Shigella sp. FC1567 | reverse complement strand
TTTTTTAAGTGACGTAAAACCGTGTTGAGGCCAACGCCCATAATGCGTGCACTGGCGCGACATCCGACGCCATTCATGGCCATATCAATGATTTTCTGGTGCGTACCGGGCTGAGAGGCGGTGTAAGTGAACTGTAGTTGCCATGTTTTACGGCAATGAGAGCAGAGATAGCGCTGATGTCCGGCAGTGCTTTTGCCGTTACGCACCACGCCTTCAGTAGCGGAGCAGGAAGGACATCTGATGGAAATGGAAGCCACGCAAGCACCTTAAAATCACCATCATACACTAAATCAGTAAGTTGGCAGCATTACCTTTTTTAGAATATATGAATGTCCGATAGTGGATTTTATTTTTACAATTTTTTGTGTTTAGGCATATAAAAATTAACCCGCCATTTGAACGGCGGGTTAAAATATTTACAACTTAGCAATCAACCATTAACGCTTGATATCGCTTTTAAAGTCGCGTTTTTCATATCCTGTATACAGCTGACGCGGACGGGCAATCTTCATACCGTCACTGTGCATTTCGCTCCAGTGGGCGATCCAGCCAACGGTACGTGCCATTGCGAAAATGACGGTGAACATGGAAGACGGAATACCCATCGCTTTCAGGATGATACCAGAGTAGAAATCGACGTTCGGGTACAGTTTCTTCTCGATAAAGTACGGGTCGTTCAGCGCGATGTTTTCCAGCTCCATAGCCACTTCCAGCAGGTCATCTTTGGTGCCCAGCTCTTTCAGAACTTCATGGCAGGTTTCACGCATTACGGTGGCGCGCGGGTCGTAATTTTTGTACACGCGGTGACCGAAGCCCATCAGGCGGAAAGAATCATTTTTATCTTTCGCACGACGAACAAATTCCGGAATGTGTTTAACGGAGCTAATTTCTTCCAGCATTTTCAGCGCCGCTTCGTTAGCACCACCGTGCGCAGGTCCCCACAGTGAAGCAATACCTGCTGCGATACAGGCAAACGGGTTCGCACCCGAAGAGCCAGCGGTACGCACGGTGGAGGTAGAGGCGTTCTGTTCATGGTCAGCGTGCAGGATCAGAATACGGTCCATAGCACGTTCCAGAATCGGATTAACTTCATACGGTTCGCACGGCGTGGAGAACATCATATTCAGGAAGTTACCGGCATAGGAGAGATCGTTGCGCGGATAAACAAATGGCTGACCAATGGAATACTTGTAACACATCGCGGCCATGGTCGGCATTTTCGACAGCAGGCGGAACGCGGCAATTTCACGATGACGAGGATTGTTAACATCCAGCGAGTCGTGATAGAACGCCGCCAGCGCGCCGGTAATACCACACATGACTGCCATTGGATGTGAGTCGCGACGGAAAGCGTGGAACAGACGGGTAATCTGCTCGTGGATCATGGTATGACGGGTCACCGTAGTTTTAAATTCGTCATACTGTTCCTGAGTCGGTTTTTCACCATTCAGCAGGATGTAACAAACTTCCAGGTAGTTAGAATCGGTCGCCAGCTGATCGATCGGGAAACCGCGGTGCAGCAAAATACCTTCATCACCATCAATAAAAGTAATTTTAGATTCGCAGGATGCGGTTGAAGTGAAGCCTGGGTCAAAGGTGAACACACCTTTTGAACCGAGAGTACGGATATCAATAACATCTTGACCCAGCGTGCCTTTCAGCACATCCAGTTCAACAGCTGTGTCCCCGTTGAGGGTGAGTTTTGCTTTTGTATCAGCCATTTAAGGTCTCCTTAGCGCCTTATTGCGTAAGACTGCCGGAACTTAAATTTGCCTTCGCACATCAACCTGGCTTTACCCGTTTGTTATTTGGCTCGCCGCTCTGTGAAAGAGGGGAAAACCTGGGTACAGAGCTCTGGGCGCTTGCAGGTAAAGGATCCATTGATGACGAATAAATGGCGAATCAAGTACTTAGCAATCCGAATTATTAAACTTGTCTACCACTAATAACTGTCCCGAATGAATTGGTCAATACTTCCACACTGTTACATAAGTTAATCTTAGGTGAAATACCGACTTCATAACTTTTACGCATTATATGCTTTTCCTGGTAATGTTTGTAACAACTTTGTTGAGTGATTGTCAAATTAGATGATTAAAAATTAAATAAATGTTGTTGTCGTGACCTGGATCACTGTTCAGGATAAAACCCGACAAACTATATGTAGGTTAATTGTAATGATTTTGTGAACAGCCTATACTGCCGCCAGGTCTCCGGAACACCCTGCAATCCCGAGCCACCCAGCGTTGTAACGTGTCGTTTTCGCATCTGGAAGCAGTGTTTTGCATGACGCGCAGTTATAGAAAGGACGCTGTCTGACCCGCAAGCAGACCGGAGGAAGGAAATCCCGACGTCTCCAGGTAACAGAAAGTTAACCTCTGTGCCCGTAGTCCCCAGGGAATAATAAGAACAGCATGTGGGCGTTATTCATGATAAGAAATGTGAAAAAACAAAGACCTGTTAATCTGGACCTACAGACCATCCGGTTCCCCATCACGGCGATAGCGTCCATTCTCCATCGCGTTTCCGGTGTGATCACCTTTGTTGCAGTGGGCATCCTGCTGTGGCTTCTGGGTACCAGCCTCTCTTCCCCTGAAGGTTTCGAGCAAGCTTCCGCGATTATGGGCAGCTTCTTCGTCAAATTTATCATGTGGGGCATCCTTACCGCTCTGGCGTATCACGTCGTCGTAGGTATTCGCCACATGATGATGGATTTTGGCTATCTGGAAGAAACATTCGAAGCGGGTAAACGCTCCGCCAAAATCTCCTTTGTTATTACTGTCGTGCTTTCACTTCTCGCAGGAGTCCTCGTATGGTAAGCAACGCCTCCGCATTAGGACGCAATGGCGTACATGATTTCATCCTCGTTCGCGCTACCGCTATCGTCCTGACGCTCTACATCATTTATATGGTCGGTTTTTTCGCCACCAGTGGCGAACTGACATATGAAGTCTGGATCGGTTTCTTCGCCTCTGCGTTCACCAAAGTGTTCACCCTGCTGGCGCTGTTTTCTATCTTGATTCATGCCTGGATCGGCATGTGGCAGGTGTTGACCGACTACGTTAAACCGCTGGCATTGCGCCTGATGCTGCAACTGGTGATTGTCGTTGCACTGGTGGTTTACGTGATTTATGGATTCGTTGTGGTGTGGGGTGTGTGATGAAATTGCCAGTCAGAGAATTTGATGCAGTTGTGATTGGTGCCGGTGGCGCAGGTATGCGCGCGGCGCTGCAAATTTCCCAGAGCGGCCAGACCTGTGCGCTGCTCTCTAAAGTCTTCCCGACCCGTTCCCATACCGTTTCTGCGCAAGGCGGCATTACCGTTGCGCTGGGTAATACCCATGAAGATAACTGGGAATGGCATATGTACGACACCGTAAAAGGGTCGGACTATATCGGTGACCAGGACGCGATTGAATATATGTGTAAAACCGGGCCGGAAGCGATTCTGGAACTCGAACACATGGGCCTGCCGTTCTCGCGTCTTGATGATGGTCGTATCTATCAACGTCCGTTTGGCGGTCAGTCGAAAAACTTCGGCGGCGAGCAGGCGGCACGCACTGCGGCGGCGGCTGACCGTACCGGTCACGCACTGTTGCACACGCTTTATCAGCAGAACCTGAAAAACCACACCACCATTTTCTCCGAGTGGTATGCGCTGGATCTGGTGAAGAACCAGGATGGCGCGGTGGTGGGTTGTACTGCACTGTGCATCGAAACTGGTGAAGTGGTTTATTTCAAAGCCCGCGCTACCGTGCTGGCGACTGGCGGGGCAGGGCGTATTTATCAGTCCACCACTAACGCCCACATTAACACTGGCGACGGCGTCGGCATGGCTATCCGCGCAGGCGTACCGGTGCAGGATATGGAAATGTGGCAGTTCCACCCGACCGGTATTGCCGGTGCGGGCGTACTGGTCACCGAAGGTTGCCGTGGTGAAGGCGGTTATCTGCTGAACAAACATGGCGAACGCTTTATGGAGCGTTATGCGCCGAACGCCAAAGACCTGGCGGGCCGTGATGTGGTGGCGCGTTCCATCATGATCGAAATCCGTGAAGGTCGCGGCTGTGATGGTCCGTGGGGGCCACACGCGAAACTGAAACTCGACCACCTGGGTAAAGAAGTTCTCGAATCCCGTCTGCCGGGCATCCTGGAACTCTCCCGTACCTTCGCTCACGTCGATCCGGTGAAAGAGCCGATCCCGGTTATCCCAACCTGTCATTACATGATGGGCGGTATTCCGACCAAAGTGACCGGTCAGGCGCTGACTGTGAATGAGAAAGGCGAAGATGTGGTTGTTCCGGGACTGTTTGCCGTTGGTGAAATCGCTTGTGTATCGGTACACGGCGCTAACCGTCTGGGCGGCAACTCGCTGCTGGACCTGGTGGTCTTTGGTCGTGCGGCAGGTCTGCATCTGCAAGAGTCTATCGCCGAGCAGGGCGCATTGCGCGATGCCAGCGAGTCTGATGTTGAAGCATCTCTGGATCGTCTGAACCGCTGGAACAATAATCGTAACGGTGAAGATCCGGTGGCGATTCGTAAAGCGCTGCAAGAATGTATGCAGCATAACTTCTCGGTCTTCCGTGAAGGTGATGCGATGGCGAAAGGGCTTGAGCAGTTGAAAGTTATCCGCGAGCGTCTGAAAAATGCCCGTCTGGATGACACTTCCAGCGAGTTCAACACCCAGCGCGTTGAGTGCCTGGAACTGGATAACCTGATGGAAACGGCGTATGCAACGGCTGTTTCTGCCAACTTCCGTACCGAAAGCCGTGGCGCGCATAGCCGCTTCGACTTCCCGGATCGTGATGATGAAAACTGGCTGTGCCACTCCCTGTATCTGCCAGAGTCGGAATCCATGACGCGCCGAAGCGTCAACATGGAACCGAAACTGCGCCCGGCATTCCCGCCGAAGATTCGTACTTACTAATGCGGAGACAGGAAAATGAGACTCGAGTTTTCAATTTATCGCTATAACCCGGATGTTGATGATGCTCCGCGTATGCAGGATTACACCCTGGAAGCGGAAGAAGGTCGCGACATGATGCTGCTGGATGCGCTTATCCAGCTGAAAGAGAAAGATCCCAGCCTGTCGTTCCGCCGCTCCTGTCGTGAAGGTGTGTGCGGTTCCGACGGTCTGAACATGAACGGCAAGAATGGTCTGGCCTGTATTACCCCGATTTCGGCACTCAACCAGCCGGGCAAGAAGATTGTGATTCGCCCGCTGCCAGGTTTACCGGTGATCCGCGATTTGGTGGTAGACATGGGACAATTCTATGCGCAATATGAGAAAATTAAGCCTTACCTGTTGAATAATGGACAAAATCCGCCAGCTCGCGAGCATTTACAGATGCCAGAGCAGCGCGAAAAACTCGACGGGCTGTATGAATGTATTCTCTGCGCATGTTGTTCAACCTCTTGTCCGTCTTTCTGGTGGAATCCCGATAAGTTTATCGGCCCGGCAGGCTTGTTAGCGGCATATCGTTTCCTGATCGATAGCCGTGATACCGAGACTGACAGCCGCCTCGACGGTTTGAGCGATGCATTCAGCGTATTCCGCTGTCACAGCATCATGAACTGCGTCAGTGTATGTCCGAAGGGGCTGAACCCGACGCGCGCCATCGGCCATATCAAGTCGATGTTGTTGCAACGTAATGCGTAAACCGTAGGCCTGATAAGACGCGCAAGCGTCGCATCAGGCAACCAGTGCCGGATGCGGCGTGAACGCCTTATCCGGCCTACAAGTCATTACCCGTAGGCCTGATAAGCGCAGCGCATCAGGCGTAACAAAGAAATGCAGGAAATCTTTAAAAACTGCCCCTGACACTAAGACAGTTTTTAAAGGTTCCTTCGCGAGCCACTACGTAGACAAGAGCTCGCAAGTGAACCCCGGCACGCACATCACTGTGCGTGGTAGTATCCACGGCGAAGTAAGCATAAAAAAGATGCTTAAGGGATCACGATGCAGAACAGCGCTTTGAAAGCCTGGTTGGACTCTTCTTACCTCTCTGGCGCAAACCAGAGCTGGATAGAACAGCTCTATGAAGACTTCTTAACCGATCCTGACTCGGTTGACGCTAACTGGCGTTCGACGTTCCAGCAGTTACCTGGTACGGGAGTCAAACCGGATCAATTCCACTCTCAAACGCGTGAATATTTCCGCCGCCTGGCGAAAGACGCTTCACGTTACTCTTCAACGATCTCCGACCCTGACACCAATGTGAAGCAGGTTAAAGTCCTGCAGCTCATTAACGCATACCGCTTCCGTGGTCACCAGCATGCGAATCTCGATCCGCTGGGACTGTGGCAGCAAGATAAAGTGGCCGATCTGGATCCGTCTTTCCACGATCTGACCGAAGCAGACTTCCAGGAAACCTTCAACGTCGGTTCATTTGCCAGCGGCAAAGAAACCATGAAACTCGGCGAGCTGCTGGAAGCCCTCAAGCAAACCTACTGCGGCCCGATTGGTGCCGAGTATATGCACATCACCAGCACCGAAGAAAAACGCTGGATCCAACAGCGTATCGAGTCTGGTCGCGCGACTTTCAATAGCGAAGAGAAAAAACGCTTCTTAAGCGAACTGACCGCCGCTGAAGGCCTTGAACGTTACCTCGGCGCAAAATTCCCTGGCGCAAAACGCTTCTCGCTGGAAGGCGGTGACGCGTTAATCCCGATGCTTAAAGAGATGATCCGCCACGCTGGCAACAGCGGCACCCGCGAAGTGGTTCTCGGGATGGCGCACCGTGGTCGTCTGAACGTGCTGGTGAACGTGCTGGGTAAAAAACCGCAAGACTTGTTCGACGAGTTCGCCGGTAAACATAAAGAACACCTCGGCACGGGTGACGTGAAATACCACATGGGCTTCTCGTCTGACTTCCAGACCGATGGCGGCCTGGTGCACCTGGCGCTGGCGTTTAACCCGTCTCACCTTGAGATTGTAAGCCCGGTAGTTATCGGTTCTGTTCGTGCCCGTCTGGACAGACTTGATGAGCCGAGCAGCAACAAAGTGCTGCCAATCACCATCCACGGTGACGCCGCAGTGACCGGGCAGGGCGTGGTTCAGGAAACCCTGAACATGTCGAAAGCGCGTGGTTATGAAGTTGGCGGTACGGTACGTATCGTTATCAACAACCAGGTTGGTTTCACCACCTCTAATCCGCTGGATGCCCGTTCTACGCCGTACTGTACTGATATCGGTAAGATGGTTCAGGCCCCGATTTTCCACGTTAACGCGGACGATCCGGAAGCCGTTGCCTTTGTGACCCGTCTGGCGCTCGATTTCCGTAACACCTTTAAACGTGATGTCTTCATCGACCTGGTGTGCTACCGCCGTCACGGCCACAACGAAGCCGACGAGCCGAGCGCAACCCAGCCGCTGATGTATCAGAAAATCAAAAAACATCCGACACCGCGCAAAATCTACGCTGACAAGCTGGAGCAGGAAAAAGTGGCGACGCTGGAAGATGCCACCGAGATGGTTAACCTGTACCGCGATGCGCTGGATGCTGGCGATTGCGTAGTGGCAGAGTGGCGTCCGATGAACATGCACTCTTTCACCTGGTCGCCGTACCTCAACCACGAATGGGACGAAGAGTACCCGAACAAAGTTGAGATGAAGCGCCTGCAGGAGCTGGCGAAACGCATCAGCACGGTGCCGGAAGCAGTTGAAATGCAGTCTCGCGTTGCCAAGATTTATAGCGATCGCCAGGCGATGGCTGCCGGTGAGAAACTGTTCGACTGGGGCGGTGCGGAAAACCTCGCTTACGCCACGCTGGTTGACGAAGGCATTCCGGTTCGCCTGTCGGGTGAAGACTCCGGTCGCGGTACCTTCTTCCACCGCCACGCGGTGATCCACAACCAGTCTAACGGTTCCACTTACACGCCGCTGCAACACATCCATAACGGGCAGGGCGCGTTCCGCGTCTGGGACTCCGTACTGTCTGAAGAAGCAGTGCTGGCGTTTGAATACGGTTATGCCACCGCAGAACCACGCACTCTGACCATCTGGGAAGCGCAGTTCGGTGACTTCGCTAACGGTGCTCAGGTGGTTATCGACCAGTTCATCTCCTCTGGCGAACAGAAATGGGGCCGGATGTGTGGTCTGGTGATGTTGCTGCCGCACGGTTATGAAGGGCAGGGGCCGGAGCACTCCTCCGCGCGTCTGGAACGTTATCTGCAACTTTGTGCTGAGCAAAACATGCAGGTGTGCGTACCGTCTACCCCGGCACAGGTTTACCACATGCTGCGTCGTCAGGCGCTGCGCGGGATGCGTCGTCCGCTGGTCGTGATGTCGCCGAAATCCCTGCTGCGTCATCCGCTGGCGGTTTCCAGCCTCGAAGAACTGGCGAACGGCACCTTCCTGCCAGCCATCGGTGAAATCGACGAGCTTGATCCGAAGGGCGTGAAGCGCGTAGTGATGTGTTCTGGTAAGGTTTATTACGACCTGCTGGAACAGCGTCGTAAGAACAATCAACACGATGTCGCCATTGTGCGTATCGAGCAACTCTACCCGTTCCCGCATAAAGCGATGCAGGAAGTGTTGCAGCAGTTTGCTCACGTCAAGGATTTTGTCTGGTGCCAGGAAGAGCCGCTCAACCAGGGCGCATGGTACTGCAGCCAGCATCATTTCCGTGAAGTGATTCCGTTTGGGGCTTCTCTGCGTTATGCAGGCCGCCCGGCCTCCGCCTCTCCGGCGGTAGGGTATATGTCCGTTCACCAGAAACAGCAACAAGATCTGGTTAATGACGCGCTGAACGTCGAATAAATAAAGGATACACAATGAGTAGCGTAGATATTCTGGTCCCTGACCTGCCTGAATCCGTAGCCGATGCCACCGTCGCAACCTGGCATAAAAAACCCGGCGACGCAGTCGTACGTGATGAAGTGCTGGTAGAAATCGAAACTGACAAAGTGGTACTGGAAGTACCGGCATCAGCAGACGGCATTCTGGATGCGGTTCTGGAAGATGAAGGTACAACCGTAACGTCTCGTCAGATCCTTGGTCGCCTGCGTGAAGGCAACAGCGCCGGTAAAGAAACCAGCGCCAAATCTGAAGAGAAAGCGTCCACTCCGGCGCAACGCCAGCAGGCGTCTCTGGAAGAGCAAAACAACGATGCGTTAAGCCCGGCGATCCGTCGCTTGCTGGCTGAACATAACCTCGACGCCAGCGCTATTAAAGGCACCGGCGTGGGTGGTCGTCTGACCCGTGAAGATGTGGAAAAACATCTGGCGAAATCCCCGGCGAAAGAGTCTGCACCGGCAGCGGCTGCTCCGGCGGCGCAACCGGCTCTGGCTGCACGTAGTGAAAAACGTGTCCCGATGACTCGCCTGCGTAAGCGTGTGGCAGAGCGTCTGCTGGAAGCGAAAAACTCCACCGCCATGCTGACCACGTTCAACGAAGTCAACATGAAGCCGATTATGGATCTGCGTAAGCAGTACGGTGAAGCGTTTGAAAAACGCCACGGCATCCGTCTGGGCTTTATGTCCTTCTACGTGAAAGCGGTGGTTGAAGCCCTGAAACGTTACCCGGAAGTGAATGCTTCTATCGACGGCGATGACGTGGTTTACCACAACTATTTCGACGTCAGCATGGCGGTTTCTACGCCGCGCGGCCTGGTGACGCCGGTTCTGCGTGATGTCGATACCCTCGGCATGGCAGACATCGAGAAGAAAATCAAAGAGCTGGCAGTCAAAGGCCGTGATGGCAAGCTGACCGTTGAAGATCTGACCGGTGGTAACTTCACCATCACCAACGGTGGTGTGTTCGGTTCCCTGATGTCTACGCCGATCATCAACCCGCCGCAGAGCGCAATTCTGGGTATGCACGCTATCAAAGATCGTCCGATGGCGGTGAATGGTCAGGTTGAGATCCTGCCGATGATGTACCTGGCGCTGTCCTACGATCACCGTCTGATCGATGGTCGCGAATCCGTAGGCTTCCTGATAACGATCAAAGAGTTGCTGGAAGATCCGACGCGTCTGCTGCTGGACGTGTAGTAGTTTAAGTTTCACCTGCACTGTAGACAGGATAAGGCATTATCGCCTTCTCCGGCAATTGAAGCCTGATGCGACGCTTAACGCGTCTTATCAGGCCTACGGGAAGCACCAATGTAGGTCGGATAAGGCGCTTGCGCCGCATCCGACAAGCGATGCCTGATGCGACACTTACGCGTCTTATCAGGCCTACAGGTGACCGACAATGCCCGGAGGCGATACGAAATATTCGGTCTACGGTTTAAAAGATAACGATTACTGAAGGATGGACAGAACACATGAACTTACATGAATATCAGGCAAAACAACTTTTTGCCCGCTATGGCTTACCAGCACCGGTGGGTTATGCCTGTACTACTCCGCGCGAAGCAGAAGAAGCCGCTTCAAAAATCGGTGCCGGTCCGTGGGTAGTGAAATGTCAGGTTCACGCTGGTGGCCGCGGTAAAGCGGGCGGTGTGAAAGTTGTAAACAGCAAAGAAGACATCCGTGCTTTTGCAGAAAATTGGCTCGGCAAGCGTCTGGTAACGTATCAAACAGATGCCAATGGCCAACCGGTTAACCAGATTCTGGTTGAAGCAGCGACCGATATCGCTAAAGAGCTGTATCTCGGTGCCGTTGTAGACCGTAGTTCCCGTCGTGTGGTCTTTATGGCCTCCACTGAAGGCGGCGTGGAAATCGAAAAAGTGGCGGAAGAAACTCCGCAGCTGATCCATAAAGTTGCGCTTGATCCGCTGACAGGCCCGATGCCGTATCAGGGACGCGAGCTGGCGTTCAAACTGGGTCTGGAAGGTAAACTGGTTCAGCAGTTCACCAAAATCTTCATGGGTCTGGCGACCATTTTCCTGGAGCGCGACCTGGCGTTGATCGAAATCAACCCGCTGGTCATCACCAAACAGGGTGATCTGATTTGCCTCGACGGCAAACTGGGCGCTGATGGCAACGCACTGTTCCGCCAGCTTGATCTGCGCGAAATGCGTGACCAGTCGCAGGAAGATCCGCGTGAAGCACAGGCTGCACAGTGGGAACTGAACTACGTTGCGCTGGACGGTAACATCGGTTGTATGGTTAACGGCGCAGGTCTGGCGATGGGTACGATGGACATCGTTAAACTGCACGGCGGCGAACCGGCTAACTTCCTTGACGTTGGCGGCGGTGCAACCAAAGAACGTGTAACCGAAGCGTTCAAAATCATCCTCTCTGACGACAAAGTGAAAGTCGTTCTGGTTAACATCTTCGGCGGTATCGTTCGTTGCGACCTGATCGCTGACGGTATCATCGGCGCGGTAGCAGAAGTGGGTGTTAACGTACCGGTCGTGGTACGTCTGGAAGGTAACAACGCCGAACTCGGCGCGAAGAAACTGGCTGACAGCGGCCTGAATATTATTGCAGCAAAAGGTCTGACGGATGCAGCTCAGCAGGTTGTTGCCGCAGTGGAGGGGAAATAATGTCCATTTTAATTGATAAAAACACCAAGGTTATCTGCCAGGGCTTTACTGGTAGCCAGGGGACTTTCCACTCAGAACAGGCCATTGCATACGGCACTAAAATGGTTGGCGGCGTAACCCCAGGTAAAGGCGGTACTACCCACCTCGGCCTGCCGGTGTTCAACACCGTGCGTGAAGCTGTTGCTGCTACTGGCGCTACCGCTTCTGTTATCTACGTACCAGCACCGTTCTGCAAAGACTCCATTCTGGAAGCTATTGATGCAGGCATCAAACTGATTATCACCATCACTGAAGGCATCCCGACGCTGGATATGCTGACTGTGAAAGTGAAACTGGACGAAGCCGGCGTTCGTATGATCGGCCCGAACTGCCCGGGCGTTATCACTCCGGGTGAATGCAAAATCGGTATCCAGCCGGGTCACATTCACAAACCGGGTAAAGTGGGTATCGTTTCCCGTTCCGGTACACTGACCTATGAAGCGGTTAAACAGACCACGGATTACGGTTTCGGTCAGTCGACCTGTGTTGGTATCGGCGGTGACCCGATCCCAGGCTCTAACTTTATCGACATCCTCGAAATGTTCGAAAAAGATCCGCAGACCGAAGCGATCGTGATGATCGGTGAGATCGGCGGTAGCGCTGAAGAAGAAGCGGCAGCGTACATCAAAGAGCACGTTACCAAGCCAGTTGTAGGTTACATCGCTGGTGTGACTGCGCCGAAAGGCAAACGTATGGGCCACGCGGGTGCGATCATTGCCGGTGGGAAAGGGACTGCGGATGAGAAATTCGCTGCTCTGGAAGCCGCAGGCGTGAAAACCGTTCGCAGCCTGGCGGATATCGGTGAAGCACTGAAAACTGTTCTGAAATAAATATCTGTAATAAGAAATAGCCCTCGCCGCTTCCCTCTACAGGAATGGCGAAGGGCTGTCGGTTTCGACATGGTTGGCCATCGTATGATGGCCTTTTTTGTGCTTATCGCGATGATTTTCGCTGCGCTATCAGGGTAAATTTATAGTCATCGGTATTAAAAGCGTTGCGGCTATATTCAAACACCCGACCATCAACTAAATATCCACGCGATACTTTTTCAAGAATCGGCTTTGTCTGGCTGATATTAAGCAGACGGCTCATCTCTTCGGTTGGCATCAGAGGAATGATTTCCTGTTCGCTACGATCGATAACCATCTTCTTCACTTCTTCAATAAAGTGATATTTCGAATTTTCCATGACCTGCCAGGTGAGATCCGGGAACAACGCAAGCGGCATCCAGGTTTCTTCCAGCGCCATTGGCTTTTGCTTGCGATAGCGCACGCGCTTCACATGCCACACACGATCCTGCGCGGTGATTTGTAGCTGTTGCTGAAGAAAATCGTCAGCCGGAATCACTTCAAATATCAGGACTTCACTGTGTGTATCGACGTGACGGTCCGACAGTTTTTCATCAAAACTGGTTAACTGAAAAATATCGTAATTGACCCGCTCTTCTTTGACGTAAGTCCCGCTGCCCTGAATGCTTTCGAGGATCTGCTGCTCGACTAGCTGGCGCAAAGCCTGACGCACCGTAACCCGGCTGACGCCAAACTCTGTTTGTAGCGCTGATTCAGTGGGTAACGCATCGCCAGGTTTAAGCTCGCCACGCGCAATTTGTTCACGAATGCGATCGGCAATCTGCCGGTATAAGGGCTTGTGTCCCATTTTTAGTATCTCATTAATACGAATTTAGCCATTATGCCCGATAAATTCATCCTGTAAATAATGCAAATACAATACAAATAATTTCAATCAAGTGAAATTGATCATATAATGGTATTGTTTTATCGGGCACACTGGCGCGACTATAAAAACGATCAAGTGAGGATCATGATGAATCTGACGACTCTGACCCACCGCGATGCGTTGCGTCTGAATGCGCGCTTTACCAGCCGTGAAGAGGCCATCCACGCGTTGACTCAACGTCTTGCTGCTCTGGGGAAAATTTCCAGTACTGAGCAATTTCTGGAAGAAGTGTATCGCCGTGAAAGCCTTGGCCCGACCGCCTTAGGTGAAGGGTTGGCTGTGCCGCATGGCAAAACTGCTGCGGTAAAAGAAGCGGCGTTTGCGGTCGCCACACTCAGCGAGCCGCTTCAGTGGGAAGGCGTTGATGGCCCGGAAGCAGTTGATTTAGTGGTGCTGCTGGCGATTCCCCCCAATGAAGCGGGTACTATGCATATGCAACTGCTGACAGCGCTGACCACGCGCCTTGCGGATGATGAGATTCGGGCGCGTATACAGTCGGCGACGACGCCTGATGAGTTGCTCTCGGCGCTGGATGACAAGGGAGGCACGCAACCTTCTGCCTCTTTTTCCAACGCGCCAACTATCGTCTGCGTACCGGCCTGTCCGGCGGGTATTGCTCACACCTATATGGCTGCGGAATATCTGGAAAAAGCCGGACGCAAACTCGGCGTAAATGTTTACGTTGAAAAACAAGGCGCTAACGGCATTGAAGGGCGTTTAACGGCGGATCAACTCAATAGTGCAACCGCCTGTATTTTTGCGGCTGAAGTCGCCATCAAGGAGAGTGAGCGTTTTAATGGCATTCCCGCGCTTTCAGTGCCTGTTGCCGAGCCGATTCGCCATGCAGAAGCGTTGATCCAACAAGCGCTTACCCTCAAGCGTAGCGATGAGACGCGTACCGTACAGCAAGATACGCAACCGGTGAAAAGTGTCAAAACGGAGCTGAAACAGGCACTGTTGAGCGGAATCTCTTTTGCCGTACCGTTGATTGTCGCGGGGGGCACGGTGCTGGCGGTCGCGGTATTACTGTCGCAAATCTTCGGGCTACAAGATCTGTTTAATGAAGAAAACTCCTGGCTGTGGATGTACCGCAAGCTGGGCGGCGGGCTGCTCGGAATTTTGATGGTACCGGTGCTCGCGGCCTATACCGCCTATTCTCTGGCAGATAAACCGGCGTTAGCGCCAGGCTTTGCGGCTGGACTTGCCGCCAACATGATCGGCTCCGGGTTTCTCGGCGCGGTCGTTGGCGGATTGATAGCCGGTTACTTGATGCGCTGGGTGAAAAATCACTTGCGTCTTAGCAGTAAATTCAATGGATTCCTGACTTTTTATCTCTACCCGGTGCTCGGTACGTTGGGAGCGGGCAGTCTGATGCTGTTTGTGGTGGGAGAACCTGTCGCATGGATCAATAACTCGCTTACCGCCTGGCTGAACGGTCTGTCAGGAAGTAACGCGCTGTTGCTGGGTGCCATTTTCGGTTTTATGTGTTCCTTTGATCTTGGAGGGCCAGTGAACAAAGCCGCTTATGCATTCTGCCTGGGCGCAATGGTGAACGGCGTTTACGGCCCGTATGCCATTTTCGCCTCCGTCAAAATGGTTTCGGCATTTACCGTAACCGCTTCCACGATGCTCGCACCGCGCCTGTTTAAAGAGTTTGAAATTGAGACCGGGAAATCCACCTGGCTGTTAGGGCTGGCAGGTATTACCGAAGGGGCGATCCCGATGGCGATTGAAGATCCGCTGCGGGTTATTGGTTCGTTTGTGCTGGGCTCTATGGTAACGGGCGCTATTGTCGGTGCGATGAATATCGGCCTTTCGACACCCGGTGCCGGCATTTTCTCGCTCTTTTTACTTCATGATAATGGCGCGGGCGGTGTTATGGCGGCAATTGGCTGGTTTGGTGCGGCATTGGTGGGGGCTGCAATCTCGACTGCAATTCTCCTGATCTGGCGGCGTCACGCGGTTAAGCATGGCAACTATCTGACTGATGGCGTAATGCCATAAACAAAAAGGAAACGACGATGAAAGCGGTATCTCGCGTTCACATCACCCCGCATATGCACTGGGATCGAGAGTGGTATTTCACCACCGAAGAGTCACGTATTCTGCTGGTCAATAATATGGAAGAGATCCTGTGCCGACTGGAACAGGACAACGAATACAAATATTACGTACTCGACGGGCAAACGGCGATCCTCGAAGATTATTTCGCGGTGAAACCGGAAAACAAAGACCGTGTGAAGAAACAGGTAGAAGCCGGCAAGTTGATTATCGGCCCCTGGTATACCCAGACCGATACCACGATTGTTTCTGCGGAATCCATCGTCCGTAATCTGATGTACGGAATGCGTGACTGCCTCGCGTTTGGCGAGCCGATGAAAATAGGTTATTTACCAGATTCCTTTGGCATGTCCGGGCAACTGCCGCATATCTACAATGGATTTGGCATTACCCGCACCATGTTCTGGCGCGGATGTTCGGAGCGCCACGGTACTGATAAAACCGAGTTTTTGTGGCAAAGCAGTGACGGTAGCGAAGTGACGGCGCAGGTGCTGCCGCTGGGCTACGCCATAGGTAAGTACTTACCTACCGACGAAAACGGATTACGTAAACGCCTCGACAGTTATTTTGACGTGCTGGAAAAAGCGTCTGTAACCAAAGAGATTTTGCTGCCGAATGGTCATGACCAGATGCCATTGCAGCAAAATATCTTCGAAGTGATGGATAAGCTACGTGAGATCTACCCTCAACGTAAGTTTGTGATGAGCCGCTTTGAAGAGGTATTTGAGAAGATCGAAGCGCAGCGTGAAAGTCTGGCCACCCTGAAAGGTGAATTTATCGATGGCAAATATATGCGCGTACATCGCACCATCGGTTCCACGCGCATGGATATCAAAATTGCCCACGCACGTATTGAAAATAAGATTGTTAATCTGCTGGAACCGCTGGCAACGCTGGCCTGGACGTTGGGTTTTGAATACCACCACGGCTTGCTGGAGAAAATGTGGAAAGAGATCTTAAAAAATCATGCCCACGACAGTATCGGTTGTTGTTGCAGTGACAAAGTTCATCGCGAAATTGTCGCCCGCTTCGAACTGGCTGAAGACATGGCGGATAATCTGCTGCGTTTCTACATGCGCAAAATTGCCGATAACATGCCACAGAGTGATGCCGACAAACTCGTGCTGTTTAACCTGATGCCCTGGCCGCGGGAAGAAGTTATTAACACCACTGTGCGGCTGCGCGCCAGCCAGTTTAATCTACGAGACGATCGCGGTCAGCCTGTACCGTATTTTATTCGCCATGCCCGTGAGATCGATCCAGGCCTAATCGATCGGCAAATAGTTCATTACGGTAATTACGATCCCTTTATGGAGTTTGATATACAGATCAACCAGATTGTCCCTTCTATGGGCTATCGCACGCTTTATATCGAAGCGAATCAGCCTGGCAACGTGATTGCGGCAAAAAGTGACGCTGAAGGGATACTGGAAAATGCTTTCTGGCAAATTGCGCTCAATGAGGATGGTTCTCTGCAACTGGTAGATAAAGACAGCGGTGTGCGCTATGACCGAGTATTGCAAATTGGGTAATGACTCCAACTTACTGATAGTGTTTTATGTTCAGATAATGCCCGATGACCTTGTCATGCAGCTCCACCGATTTTGAGAACGACAGTGACTTCCGTCCCAGCCTTGCCAGATGTTGTCTCAGATTCAGATTATGTCGCTCAATGCGCTGAGTGTAACGCTTGCTGATAACGTGCAGCTTTCCCTTCAGGCGTGATTCATACAGCGGCCAGC